>JAQTWR010000013.1 GCA_028689195.1 Anaerolineales bacterium
CGCCACCACCGGCGGAAGCAAATTTGAAGCGATTGAGAAATTAACCGCGGTCGGCTTGAAAGTGAAAGATGTTGTTGTGCTTGTAGATCGTCAATCTGGCGCGAAGGAATCACTCGCGCAGGCGGGATATTCCATGTACGCGGTGTTGACCATCACGCAGCTGCTCGATCACTGGGAAGCGACGGGGAAGGTCGAAAAAGATAAAATTGAAGAGACGCGGGAGTTTTTGGCACAAACAGGATAATGAGGAAAATATGTCAGGCTTAGCCGTCAATGTTGCTGTGATGCATGAGAATAAAATATTATTAACTAAGCGTGAAGATTTTGAAACTTGGATATTGCCAAGCGGCGGTGTTGAAGACGATGAAAGTATTGCGCAAGCCGCAATCCGAGAGACAAAAGAGGAAACAGGGTTGGACGTCGAGTTGATAAAATTAGTAGGCGTCTATTCCCGTTTGGGCAATATGCCTTCCGTTCATGTTGCATTGTTTGTAGCAAAACCAATCGGGGGAGAAATAAAATGTCAGGAAGGGGAAACCATCGAGGTGAAATGGTTTGCTTTTGACGAAATTCCAAGCCCGCTTTCTTTAGGGCAAAGAAAAAAGATCGAAGATGCAATATCGGGCAGAAGCGGCACAGCTGTGTTGCATGAAATTAACGTGCCAACATTCCCCAAGAAGTTAACACGAAAAGAACTGATTGAACTTCGAGATAGATCGGGATTGTCGCGGCAAGATTTTTACTTGCAAATGATTGAACAAGCAGAATTGAAAGAGAATATTGAAGTTCTTGGATAATAAAAATATAAATGTATAACACCCTCCGCCCATACCTTTTTAGACTCGACCCTGAACGCGCGCACGAACTTACGCTGCGCGCGTTACGCATAGCGGGGAATTTTTCTCCCGCGCGGAAGACGCTTGAACTTATTTTCGCTGCTCCGCAAAAACCCGTCGAAGCGTTTGGATTGAAATTCAAAAATCCGGTTGGGCTCGCCGCAGGATATGACAAAGACGGTGTGGCTCTTCGCGGACTTTCCGCGCTGGGCTTTGGTCACCTGGAAATTGGAACGGTCACGCCGCGTCCTCAGGCTGGGAATCCATCTCCGCGCGTGTTTCGACTTGTCGAAGATGAAGCCGTCATTAATCGCATGGGGTTTCCCTCGCGCGGCTCGGAACGCGCGCTCATGGAACTGGATTCCACCCTGCGCGCCAGCATCGTGGAAAGAATCCTCGGCTTCGATCCGCGTCCGCGCGTGTTTACGCGCTTTTCAGATTCTATTTTGGGGGTCAATCTCGGCAAAAATAAAGAAACGCCCAACGAGCAAGCCGCGCTCGATTACGTCTCTTTGGTGGACGTTTTTTCGCGCTACGCCGATTACTTGACGATCAATATCAGTTCGCCAAATACGGCGGGATTGCGCCAACTGCAAGAGAGGGATGCGCTCGAAAACTTGTTGAAACATATTCATGCCCAGCGCGTGTTGAACGAAGCGCGGCACGAAAAGAAATTGCCCATCCTCATTAAACTTTCTCCCGATTTGTCAGAAGCGGAATTAGACGACGCTATCGAAGTTATTTTACGCGCGAAGATGGACGGCGTTATCGTCACGAACACAACGCTCTCGCGTGACGGATTGCGGTCAAATTTGAAGGGCGAATCTGGCGGCTTGAGCGGAAGTCCGCTGCGCGCGAGGAGCGAGGCGGTTCTTCATCAAACGGTGAAGCGCGTTAACGGTCAAATCCCAATTGTGAGCGCGGGCGGAATTATGCATCCTGATGACGCAAAAAAACGGCTGGATATGGGCGCGACCCTCATTCAGGTTTATACCGGCTTGATCTATCGCGGTCCCGCGCTGGTCAAACAGATTTTGCAAGGCTTAAAATTCTAATAAGATTCTGAAACGATTTAACTTGGCAGCTGTGGTATATTCTCGGCTGGGTAACTCTTATGGAAGATAAAATCACAATCATCGAAGGTCCCCCGCCGATTTTTGAACACGTCAACGACGGCTGGGCAATGGGCTTGAACGAAAGCCCGAATCTTTTTGTGCCTGCGCTGACGCGTCTGCGGACGTTTAATGGCGCGGCGCTCGTGCAGCGTTGTTATACCGCATGGCATAACCAATCGTCTATTCATTTGCATTATCGCAACGAGACGGGGCTTGAAGAGACGGCTCCCATTTTTGCGGCGCGTAATATCGAAACCCCCGACGGGCAGGTTTTGCTGCTTTGGGTTTATTTGGACGGCGACGGCGTTGAATATGAAATGGACGCGGGCGACGACGACCAAAAGGACGATTATTCGGATATTTAAGGAGAATGAGTTGACAGTCGCCTCAAATGCGACTGTCAACTTTTTTATTTATGACCACCATACTTTCTTCGCTAAACTCCAGCATACTTACTTTGACTCTCAATCGTCCTTCGCGCGCGAATTCGTTTAATTTCGAGATGACCAACGAACTGCGCGGCGCGCTCGAAAACGCGGAAAAAGATTCGCAAGTCCGCTGTGTGGTAATCACAGGCGCCGATAAAGTGTTCAGCGCCGGGCAGGATATTACCGAGATGAAGCGCGGCGCGGAAATTTCATACCGCGAGCATTTGGAGAGAACGTACAATCCGCTGATTTTGCAAATTCGGAACATAGGCAAACCCATCGTTGCGGCGGTGAATGGTCCTTGCGCGGGCGCGGCTTTTGGCGTGGCGCTGGCTTGCGATTTACGCATCGCGCATACGCGCGCGTATTTTGTAGTGGGCTTCAGCGGCATTGCGCTCGCGCCTGATTCGGGCGTTTCGCTGCTGCTGCCGACTTATATCGGCTTGGGGCGCGCGCAGGAATATTTTTATTCCAACGAGAAAATATCGGCGCGGACGGCGCGTCAATGGGGGCTGGTCAATCGCGTGGGCGGGTTCAACTTCGAGGCTCTGGTCAAATCGGCGGCGCAGAATCTATCCGCGGGTCCGCGCGAAGCGTTCGCGTTTGGCAAGCGGGCGTTTAATCAGGCGGTACTTCCAAATCTGGCGGAAGCCCTTGACTTCGAGGGCGTTATCCAGGAGAAGGCGGGAAAAACGGCGGAACATAAAGAAGGCGTTGCGGCGTTTTTGGGGAAGCGGCGTCCAAAATTCGAGTAGCCGTCTTTCTTAAAATTACTAAAGTAATCAAAAGTCATCATTTTCAATCAAAGATAAGCGGATTTATGTCATATTGACGGGCAACCCGTTTTCGTGTAAAGTTTGAGCGTAATCGTAATAACGTAGCGACAAACCTATGGCTCAATGGATAGAAATATTTTGTGATTAAAGCGGACAACCCCATTTTGGGGCTGTCCGCTTATATTTTCTTGAAACTCTTTAGGAGAACAGACATGACAGGACAACTTAATGCTTTTGAAATGGCGCAGAAACAATTTGACCATGTTGCAAAACAGCTCAAATTGGATTCTGGCGTCGCAGAGGTCTTACGCTGGCCCATGCGCGAATATTCCTTCCGCATTCCGATTCGCATGGATGACGGGAATCTTCGCGTTTTTCAGGGATTCCGCGTACAACATAACGACGCGCGCGGACCCAACAAGGGCGGTATTCGCTTCCACCCCGCTGAGACGATGGACACCGTGCGCGCGCTCGCCACATGGATGACCTGGAAATGCGCCGTCGCGGATATTCCGCTGGGCGGCGGAAAGGGCGGCATTATTGTCGATCCGTCCACGCTTTCAGTCAACGAAAAAGAAGAAGTTTGCCGCGGCTGGGTACGCGCGATGTGGAAGAATATCGGACCGCGCAACGATGTGCCCGCTCCCGATGTGGGTACGACCCCTCAAATGATGGGCTGGATGATGGACGAATATTCGCGTCTGGTCGGTCAATATACGCCGGGCGTGTTCACCGGCAAGCCTCTCGGCGGCGGCGGTTCGCTCGGGCGCACCGAAGCGACCGGTTACGGCGTGATCTACACCGTGCGCGAAGCGATGAAACACCTCAATATTGATTCCAAAAAATCCGCCGCCGCGATACAGGGCTTCGGCAACGTTTCGCAATATGCGGCTGTCGGCTTTGTGGAAATGCTCGGCGGCGAAGTCGCTTGCGTTTCGTGCTACGACCGCCACGATAAAAAATCCTATACCTACAGCAAGAAAGGCGGCGTTGACCCGCGCTTCCTGCTCACCATTGTGGATGAATACGGCACGATTGACAAGAAGAAGGCTCAAGATGCGGGCTATGTCGTCGAAGACGGCGACATCTGGATCACCAAGGAAGCCAATGTGTTGATCCCCGCCGCGATTGAAGGTCAGGTTAACGCGGATACGGTTTCCAAGATGTCCAAGGGAATCAAAATTGTGGCGGAAGGCGCGAACGGTCCCTGCACGCCGGAAGCGGACGAATACTTCAAGAAGAACAACATCTTCAATATTCCCGACTTCCTCTGCAACGCGGGCGGCGTGACCACCTCGTACTTCGAGCAGGTTCAGAACGATATGAACTTCTACTGGTCAAAGGAAGAAGTTTTGGAAAGACTCGACCAGAAGATGACCTCCGCCTTCCACGGCGTTCTCGACCGCAGCGAAAAGGAAAAGGTCTACATGCGCGACGCGGCTTACATGGTTGCGATTGACCGCGTAGTGAAAGCCATGGATTTGCGCGGCTGGCTGACGGGTAATTCATAATAAGCGAGTAGAGACTAGAAATCAGCCCTAAAAAAACGGGATGTGTTTTCATACACATCCCGTTTTTTTATCTGGCACGATTTGATACAATCATATTTACTACTCACTATTCTCTACTATCGAGGAACTATGACCAAACAAAACTTCAAATGGGACGACCCTTTCCTTTTCAACGATCAGCTCAGCGACGAAGAACGCATGATCCGCGATACCGCGCGCCGCTACTGTCAGGATAAGTTAATGCCGCGCGTCCTCGAAGCGAATCGAAACGAAATCTTCCACCGCGAGATTATGAACGAAATGGGCAGTATGGGATTATTAGGCTCGACGATCCCGGAAGCATACGGCGGCGCAGAGTTAAACTACGTCGCGTATGGACTCATCGCCCGAGAAGTAGAGCGCGTGGATAGCGGCTATCGCAGCGCGATGAGCGTCCAAAGTTCGCTGGTGATGCACCCCATCAACGCGTACGGGACTGAATCACAAAAGAAAAAATATTTACCCAAACTCGCCAGCGGAGAATGGATTGGCTGTTTTGGGCTGACCGAACCGAATCACGGCAGCGACCCGGGCAGCATGGAAACCCGCGCTAAAAAAGTGGATGGCGGCTATATTGTGCATGGCAATAAAATGTGGATCACCAACTCGCCCATCGCGGATGTATTCGTGGTCTGGGCAAAATTGGAAGGCGAGATTCGCGGCTTCATTCTCGAAAAAGGGATGAAGGGGTTATCCGCGCCGAAGATCGAAGGCAAGTTCAGCCTGCGCGCGAGCTCGACGGGTGAAATCGTGATGGACGAAGTTTTTGTCCCCGAAGAAAACATCTTCCCCGATATTAAAGGACTCAAAGGTCCGTTTGGATGTTTGAACAAAGCGCGGTACGGAATTGCATGGGGCGCGTTGGGCGCGGCGGAATTTTGCTGGCACGCGGCGCGTCAATACACGCTGGACCGCCCGCAGTTTGGGCGTCCGCTCGCGGCGAATCAGATTATCCAATTGAAACTCGCGAATATGATGACGGAAATTACGCTCGGCTTGCAAAGCGTTTTGCGCGTTGGTCGTTTGATGGACGAGGATAAATCCACGCCTGAAATGATCTCGCTTATCAAACGCAATTCATGCGGCAAGGCGCTCGATATTGCGCGCAACTCGCGCGATATGCACGGCGGAAACGGAATCTCGGACGAGTATCACGTCATCCGTCATGTGATGAATTTGGAGGCGGTGAATACTTACGAAGGCACGCACGACATTCACGCGCTGATTCTTGGCAGGGCGCAAACGGGAATACAGGCGTTTAGCGCGTAAAAGTAAAACTCCGAGATTTTCAAAATCTCGGAGTTTTTTTTATTCTACATGACCTTCCAAACAAACAACGCCTTCCGCGCCGACTTCCGCTTTGTGTACCATTCCTGCGGGCAAATCCAAACGGTCGCCCGCCGTCAACTCGACTCGTATTTTCGGGCGCGGCAAATCAAAAATGATGCTGCCCCGCACAACATAGATTACCTTGTGGTAATCATGTTTATGCGCGAAGTAAACGTCGTGCGGGCTGTTCGACCACAAATAGGGATCTAATCCCTGCCGCGACATGATCTGAACCAAATCGGATTCCGTCGGCAATTCAGCCGCCTTCCAGCGCGTAACGCGTAATCCGCTCATGGAATTTTACAACTCGCAGTATCTTTCCACGCGCTTGCCGATGATGGCGAGGCTGTCTGCCCAGAATTTCTTGGCGCTGATGTTTATGCCAAAACGGCTGGCGAGTTCTGCCGCGCGATCTTCTCCCGTAGAGGCGAGCAGGTTCTTATAATCAGGCACGAAATCCGCGCCGCGTTTTTGATAAATCGCGTATAAACCTGTCGCAAATAACAGTCCAAACGCATACGGATAATTATAGAACGCGAGGTTGGTGGAGTAATAATGCGGTTTCCATGTCCACATAAATTTTTGCAAATAGCGCTCGTCGAGACCTTCGGCGTACGTCGCTTTCTGCGCGCGTTCCATGATGTCGTTGAGGTCGTCGGCGGAGAGTTCCGATTTTTCGCGGCGCTCGAAAACTTCCTTTTCAAATAGATAGCGCGAATAAATATCCACGATGACCGCCGCCGCGCCGTTGATTTGACTTTCGAGGATCGCGAGTTCTTCCTGCGGATTCGTCGCCTGCGCCAGCGTCGCTTCGGTGACGATGGTCTCGCACATGATGGACGCGGTTTCCGCAAGCGTCATGGGCGTGGATTGTTGCAGTATAGTTTTTCCGGCTTGATAAGCGCACTCGTTATGAAAGGCGTGACCGAGCTCGTGCGCCAGCGTGCTGACCTGATCGAACGAGCCGTCGAAGTTGGCGAGGATGCGGCTTTCTTTTACGCGCGCGACTTCCATGCAGAACGCGCCGCCGCGTTTTCCTTCGCGCTGCTCTGCGTCAATCCAGTTATTGTCGAAGGCGCGCCGCGCAAATTTTCCGAGTTCGGGCGAGAACGTATTGAAATTCTCGATGATGAAATCGCGCGCCTCTTCGAATGAATAAACTTTTGCGGTTTTGCCCATCGGCGCGGAAAGGTCCCACCATGCCAGTTTTTCCTTGCCGAGCAACTTCGCTTTGTGTTTGAAATATTTGCGGAACATCGGGAAGGAATCTTTCATCGCGCCGAGCATCGCATTGAGGGTGGCGCGGTCCATGCGCGAATTGTCAATCGAGGCGTGGAGCGCGTCTTCACGTCCGCGTTTTTTATTCAACGTGATGGATTCTCCCTTTACGCCGTTCATGCACGCCGCGAGCGTTTCCTGCACGCTTTCCCATGCGACGTTTTCCGCTTCGTAACCGCGGCGGCGCGTGGCTTCGTCGGGATGCGTGCATAGGTTGATGAGCGCCGGCATGGGAAGTTTTTGCATCTTGCCGTCTAATTCGAAATCTACAGAAAGCTGCGAAGTGACCGTCCCTTGAAGTTTGTCGAACGCGTTTCCGCCGCTTAGGGTCATTTCGGCGGCGAGGGTTTCCTCCGCTTCGCTCATCATATATCTGGATTGTTCCACCGCTTCGTTCAGAATGAACTCATGCGCTTTGGCTGAGGCGTTTGTCTTGGCGGCTTTCTTTACGGTGGATTTTCCGAGTTTGCCCACCCACGCCCGAAACTTGGTATTCAAAACCCTCGACTGCACCGATATTTGCTCGTATTCTGAAAACGCGCGCATTGCGTCTTTGTTGTGAGAATCCGTCGAGACGAAGGAATAGATATACGGGTCAATGGTATTGGAGAGTTCAAAAATCGCGTTGAATCTATCCACCGCTTCGCCCAATAATTTGCCGAGTTTTTTCGCGTCGGTTTTCGAATCCGCTTTGCCGGCTTTCTTGACGAACGTTTCCATTTCGTCCAGCAGGGATTTGTATTTCTTGAGGGAGTTTTTGAATTCTTTTGAAGCAAGCGAGGGATAGACGTTGGTCAGGTCCCAGCGGGGGGCAGAGACGGTCATTTTATTTCTCCTATAATTATGCGATGTGTTGTGTGTTTGCCGTTTTGTAGCGGCGTATTTTTTATAATAAACCCGAAAGGTCGAGCGCCCGGTCTGACCATTGTTTTGCCTGCACCGAGAGCAGCGTGCGCTGAGATTTATCCCGACTGGCGGTATCCCATGCTTTTGCCCAAAGCGTAATCAACGTTTGCATAGACACCAACTCTGCGGCGATTTCGGGGGCTGTGTCTGCGGCTGTCCATTCTATAAGATATTTTGCTTCTTCCAAAAGATTTTTTACGACGGCGGCGTCCGTCGAATTGCGCGTGGACGATGAGATTCGCCCAAGCGTGGCGGCAAGCCCGCCAAGCCTGCGCTCAAGCGGGTCTCGCAAGAAACGTTCGCGCAATTTTTCTTTGTTGGCGATCATTGCGCGCCTCTAAAAATCTTATTCGCGACAGATTCGACTTGTTGACGTAGTTCTTCGCTTTGAATCACAATACTGCGGTTATTCAATCGCGGACGGATATTGATTAACGATTCGAATTCAATCCGCTGATCGGCGGGATACCAGTTTGCGCCCCAAAGGTCGTCTTGCTCGCTGCCGTTATCCAATAAAACCGATTCGCAATCGGCGTGCATTTCGCCTCCGCCCGCAAGAATATGGCGGCGAATATCCACTACGATTTTTATCATCGTTTCATATTGTTCCAGCATCCCTTTGATCTGCTCCGAAGTTGGCTGGCGTTCAAGAATATTAATCATATATCAAATTATACCCCGCTTGCTTTTATCTTCTTAACTCTCTACAATAAAGTTGATTCGGAGGCGAATTATGAAACAAGATAAATTTCTAACGGGAATTCTCATCGGCGTCGGCGCGTTGATTCTCCTCGCGCTGGGATTGTTCTTTGCGCGCCAGAACGGCAGCCGCGAATACGTCGCGGACGCGACTCCCGACGGCGTCGTCCATAATTATGTGCTGGCGGTCTTGAACAAGGATTATCAAAAAGCCTACGGCTATCTCGCCGACCTCGACCACAAACCCACTTACGAAGAATTTCGTCAGTCGTTCTTTAATGGCAGCGTCAATACGGCGGGCGTAGGCGTGGAAGTGGGGTCGGTCGAAATCAAGAACGACGAAGCCGTCGTTACGCTTGCGATGTATTATTCGAACAGCGACCCGTTTTCCAGCCGTTATACGAACGAAGACCGCGCGTTATTGGTTAAACAAAACGGCGCGTGGAAGTTGAATTCCATGCCGTACAACTTCTGGAATTACGGCTGGTATCAAAAACAACCGTAACCAATACGCCATTGCGAGGGCGCGCTTGTTCTTGCCCGAAGTAATCTCCGTTGAAGAGATTGCTTCCGCTTCGCTTTTCGCAATGACGGGAGGATTCTTATGAAAACCATCCGAAGACTTTACTTTTACGCCATCGCTTTCATCAGCATGGAAGTTGTGCTGTGGGGAATCATCAGCCTGTTGCGCTCCATGCTGGGCAAAATAATCGTGGATAGCGCGTCCGCGCTCGCGCAAGCCCTCTCGCTGATTCTCGTCGGCGCGCCGATTTTTCTCTTCCACTGGTTGTGGGCGCAACGCGCATCCGCAAAGGATGACTAAGAAAAAACATCCGGCGTCCGCGCGGTTTTTCTTTACGGAATTTCGCTTGCCACGCTCATTCCCGTTGTGCAAAACCTGCTTGCGCTCATTGACCGCGCCTTCCTCTCTGCGGCAAATCTTTACGTCTCCCGCGCCGTTATCGGCGGCGCGCAAACGTGGATTGACAACCTCATCGCCATCGTCATCAATCTGCTCATTGCCGCGTATTTTTGGAACGTCACGCAAAGCGCGTGGAGGGCGCTTCCCGAACAAGAAAACTTCGCGGAAATTCGCCGTCTTTACCGCTTTATCTGGATGTTATACGGCTTGATTATGATTATCTTCGGCGCGCAGCAGGCGCTAAGTTACGCCTTCGCTTTATCCTCCACCGATGTGCTTGGCGCAATGGGGCGCGAGGTTGTGGTCAACGCCATCGCGCTGCTCATCATCGGCGCGCCGATCTGGTACTACTCGTGGCGCGTCAGCCAGAACGCGCTGTCAGATTCCGATGAACAAGAATCTTTGCTCCGCCTTGCGCTTCTTTACAAACTCTCGTTGATTGGCGTGGTCGTAACGCTGACCGCGAGCGGAAACCTGCTCTATCTAATTCTCATGCGCGCCTTTGGCGACGGAAAAACGCTCGCCGAATTCATTCAAAGTATCGGCGCGCCCATTTCTATCGGCGTCCCGTTTGCCGTCGTTTGGGCGTATTACGGCGATTGGCTGCGCCTGCAATTCGCGTTCGACGAAAACTCCATCCGCCGCGCGGGCAAGCGCAGGTTGTATTTTTACATTCTCTCGCTTATCGGACTCGCCGCCTCGTTCTTCGCCGTCGCCTCTTTGCTTTCGCTGGTGATTGATTTGCTGACCTCGAAGAGTTATCTCAGTTCAGGCGGATTCAGCGAACCGCTTTCGCGCGCTTTAGCCTTCCTTGCGGCTGGTCTCCCGCTTTGGTTATTGACCTGGCGTCCGACTCAATTCCGCGCCCTCGAAGACGGCGCGCTGGGCGACCATGCGCGGCGTTCGGTGATTCGCAAAATATATTTGTACCTCGTGTTATTCGCGGCGGTCATCGGCGGGATGGCTTCTGCGGGCGGGCTGATCTTCACGCTCATCAACGCCGCGCTCGGCGGCGAGACAAGTAATTTCGCCAACTCGATTCTCAACAATTTGCAGGCGCTGATTTTATTTATCGTCCTGCTGTTCTATCACCTTTCCGCGCTGCGAACGGACGGCGCGCTGCGCGCCGATGCGTTGGAAGCCAAGCAAAAAGGATTTAGCCTCACGGTATTCGATCACGACGGAAAATTCGGCGAAAGAATGAAGGTCGCTTTCGCAAAGCGCGCGCCGAATTTGACGTTGAATATCGTCAGCGTAAAAGACGAAATTCCCGCCGAACTCAAAGCCGACGCGATTCTGTTTTCGAGTATTCTATTGACGGATGCGCCGAAAAATATCGAGGCGTGGATTCGCTCGTTTAATGGGAATAAATTGGCGGTCGCCGAAGACGCGGCGGGCGTTTTCTGGGCGGGTAACGATCCGCAGGCAGTAGACTCTGCGCGGGCGTTGGCTGAAGGCGAGCAGATCCGCCCGCAATCGGCTAAAGGAACTTCCACATGGACGTACATCGCCTATGTGTTCGCGGCGTTGTTCGCGCTGCAAGTATTGTTTATGTTGATAACTCTCGGCGTTTCGCTCGTAACTGGTTTTTGATTTTATTAATGATATACTTTTGAAAAATTCTAAGAAATCGAGGGCGAACCCATGAAAGTTACTGTTCTTCAGGAAAATCTTGCGCGCGGTTTGGGAATCGTTTCACGCGCCGTTTCGCCGCGCAGTACGCTTCCCGTTCTATCTAACATTTTGATCGCGAGCGACGAAGGTCGCTTGCGCCTTTCAGCCACAAACCTTGAGTTGGGAATCACTTGTTGGATTGCGGCGCGGATCGACGAGGAAGGCTCGACGACCGTTCCCGCGCGCACATTTTCAGATCTGGTGAACACGCTGCCCGGCGATCAGGTTCAATTGACGTTGGATGTGAAAACGCAAAGCCTGCATGTGAAAGGCGGCACGTCGAATAACGACATCAAGTGCATTGACGCGCAAGAGTTCCCGCCCCTGCCCGTGCCTGAAATGGAAGGCGCGATTCAATTGAACGTCGGCGATTTCAAAGAGATGATTCAGCAGGTTGCGTTTGCCGCTTCTACAGACGAATCCCGCCCGGTGTTGATGGGCGTTTTGATGAACGTTGAAAAAGATAAAGTCACGCTGGCGGCTGCGGACGGTTTCCGTCTTTCGGTGCGCAAGGCGCTGCTTTCGCAGGCGGCGGCGCAGCCTTTGAATGTGGTCATCCCTGCGCGGGCGTTGAACGAATTGGCGCGTGTGGCGAGCGATCCTGAAGAGCCGATTTATATGGTCGCGCCGAAAAATCGCGGACAGGTTCTGTTCCGCGTGAAGGACGTGGAAGTGGTTTCGCAGTTGATTGAGGGAACTTTCCCCGATTATCAGCAAATCATTCCGCGCAGTTATAAATCGCGCACGCTGGTTTCCACCGCGTCCCTGCTCAAGGCGTGCAAGCAGGCTGAGATTTTCGCGCGTGAAGGCTCGAATGTGGCGCGTTTCGACATCAAGCAAGCCAACGGCGAAATGCAGCCGAGCGAAGTTGAAATTTCCGCGACCTCTGAAGAGACGGGTAAGAACGAAACGATTGTCGAAGCCACAGTAGACGGCGGCAGCGTGTTGATTGCGTTCAACGTGAAGTTTTTGCGCGAGGCGTTGGAGGTTATCAAGACCCCGAACGTGGCGCTGGAAACATCCGCCGCGAACGCGCCCGGCGTCATCAAACCTGTCGGCGACGAAGATTTCCTGCATGTGATTATGCCAATGCACCTTGGATGACGAAAGTTTGTCGAATGAATTAGAATCCGCTAAACAGGAATGTTTGGCGGATTTTTATAATAGGACCTACGCAAGACGGGATTCTTATCCGCTAATCCGCGCGAATTTAGGAATATGTATTTTGAATGAAGCGACTGTCGTCTTGCTTGTTAACCATAAAGTCTAATATCAGGATGTAAATTATCATGCTGCCGAAAATATCAATTGACAATGTGCTGCGGATTTTTCTCGCGCTCAATCAGTATCCCATTTTAAGCAGGCGCATCCGTTCGCGGATGCGGCGCGAACTATATGTGCGCGGAATTATCACGAAGGAAAATCTCGACGGTGAAACGCGCAAAAAGGGAATCGAATCGCAGGTGCGCGAGGGCGTGCATAATCCATTGGAGGAGGAACAGGCGGACGTATGGGAAACGCGCCTGCTGCGTATCCGCGATTCGTTGACGGATTTTTACTACGCCCATAATATGCCCTACGAGGATTTCGAAAATCTCGTCCTTCAGGTGTTGACCGAGCGCGGCAGCCCCGATACGGATTTTGTCTGGTTCAACCCGGAACTCGCCCCGCAGGAAATGATCTTCGAGCAGGCTGAGATGATCGAATCCATGCCGCCGGAGGAACGCAAAAAATACGAAGCGCGTTTGAAAGAATTGAAAGTGGTGTTGATTCGCACGATGGTCAGCGACCAGTTGAAATATATCAAGATCGCGCGAAAATGGCTGACGGTGGGAGATTTAAAAGAAATTCGCGCGCGTAAAATCGGCAGCGGAAAAGTGGGCGGTAAAGCCGCGGGAATGTTGCTCGCCATGCGCGTCATCAAAGAGACCGCCCCCGCCGAAATTGCCGCGCGGTTTAGAATTCCCGTTTCTTATTATCTCGGCTCGGACGTGTTCTACAACTTCCTAAATCATAACGACATGATGCATTGGAACGGGCAGAAATACAAATCCGACGACGAGATTCGCGCGGACTATCCTACCCTGCGCCAAGAATTTATCGGCGGGACTTTTCCCGTAGAAATCACCGAAAGCCTCGAGCGCATTTTGCAGGAAGCCGGCGGCAGACCGCTGATTGTGCGCTCCTCCAGTTTGTTGGAAGATAATTTCGGCACTTCGTTTGCGGGAAAATACGACAGCGTCTTTTTGCCTAATCAGGGAAGTTCTGACGAAAAAATTTCCGCGTTGACCAGCGCCATCGCCGCGATTTACGCGAGCGTTTTCAATCCCGACGCGCTGACGTACCGTCACCTTAAAGACCTTGCGGATTACGACGAGCGCATCGGCATTCTCATCCAATTTGTGGAAGGCGAAAAAACGGGACGATATTATTTTCCGCACGCGGCGGGAGTCGCGTTCAGCCGCAACTTGTATCGCTGGTCGCCGCAGATCAAACAGGAAGATGGATTCCTGCGCCTCGTGTTTGGACTCGGCACGCGCGCGGTGGATATGGTTGCCGACGATTATCCGCGCCTCGTCGCGCTCAGCCATCCGCGATTACATTCCACCTCCGATGTTCGCGCCATCAAGCGATATTCCCAACAAAGCGTGGATGTGATTGACCTTGAAGAAAATTCGTTCGCGACGATTCCCGTCCGCGAAGCGCTCGACGCGGATTATCCCGCGCTTCGTTTTATCGCCCAACTTCAAGAGGATGGCGACCTCAAACCGATCCGCTCGCGCCTCGCGTCTCCTGAAAAAATGGTCGTCACTTTCGACGGTTTGTTGTCGCGCACGCCCTTTGCAGAAAGTATGCGAACCGCGCTAAAACTGCTGGAGACCCATTACAAATCTCCTGTGGATACCGAGTTCGCTTTGGAGGTCGTCAATCCCGACGAGCGTCCCGAAGTTCAAATTACGCTTTTGCAGTGCCGCCCGCAAAGTCACATGAAGGACGGCGCCGAGATCGAAATCCCGGAAGATTTGGACGATGAAGATATTATCTTCTCCACGCATACGATGGTGCCGCAAGGCGCGGTGGAAAATATTCAGTACGTTCTCTTTGTTCCCGCGGAGGGATATTTCAAACTTCAATCGCAAAATGAACGGGCGCAATTGGAGCGCGCGATTGGTCAACTCAACGCCGCGTTAAAAGACCAAAAATTTATCGCCGTAGGACCCGGGCGCTGGGGAACTTCTACGCCCGATCTTGGCGTGCATGTGGCGTACAGCGATATTTATAATTCCCGCGCTTTGGTCGAACTGGCTGGCGAGGAAATTGGCGCGTCGCCCGAACCCTCCTTCGGCACGCATTTTTTTCAAGATTTGATGGAAGCAAATATCTATCCGCTGGGCGTGTTTCTCGACGACGACAAAACCATTTTCAAACGCGACTTTTTCTACAAGACTCCCAATCGTCTCGCTGATTTTATTTCGGTGGATAATCCGCGCGCGCTGAACGCCTTGCGATTAATCGCCGTCCGCGATTATCGTCCCAACCGCCATTTGGATTTAATCATGGACGCGCAGCAAAGTTACGCCGTCGCTTTTCTTGTCGGCGAGGGGAAGCCTGCCGCGGCGGAGGATGCGCCAATAAGCGCGCCGCCATTTGGCTTGGAGTAAAAGCAAAAGGACGGCTTACAACCGTCCTTTTTTCTTTGTCTCGTAAACAGAACTTATGTTCTAATTATAAGACTTGCGCAAAACAAGATTTTTATCCGCTAATCTGCGCAAATTCGTGAAGATTAGCGGACTCTTTTAAGGTTTTGCGTAAGCCCTAATTTACTAATTTTGAAACTAACCTGCTGGCGGCGCGTTACAGGTTTTGTTCTTTTTTGCCGACGCGCTTTGAAGCGGCTTGCATTAGAATGTCCGCGACATGGATGAGTTACTTTTAACAGAAGCCTCTACAGCGGCGTTTTTTTGGATATTGCGTATGTTTCACATGGAACGTTTGCTTGTTGCGGCGGCGTATTTTTTTTCTATGAATGCTCCTTTGTTTCATTTCTGTACAAAACATAAGAGTAGACGACAAGGAATACCGACGAGCCGATCAACGGAACAAACACCAGCCAGAACGCAGTCGCGCCGCCGAAAAATCCGCCGACGATAGCGAGCGCGCCAGACACCATGAACAAGGTCGCGCCGAGTTGATGCGTCTTATCCCAAACCGTATCGCTGGATAAAGTCCATGGCGTGCGGATGCCGATGAAGAAATTCCGTTTGGCTTTCCGCAGCAGGTATCCCACGAAGATGAACAGCAATCCCATGAGCGGAAGCATTGCCGCGCTCATCTTGAAGTTCTGGTTGCCGAGATTCCACGCAAGCGTTAGACCGTGAATATACAACATGAAGACCGTGATGAACACGATGAACAAATTGAACGTCTCGCGGAATTGCGCGATGTTTGCTTTGAGCGGGTCTATGGATGGAATGAACAGGAACAGCAGGAACATCGCCATTGTCGTCAGCGGGATGAGAGCCGCGCCCCAGGTCTTCGAGACGTAGCCGTTCACTTCGTCGTTGATGTCCCAATGCGACGCCATCTGAGCCGGGAGTTGATTCCACAACAACGCGCTTGCAAATATAGAGACGATGATCAATATCAGGACGGTGATAATAGTCGCTTTTGTAGTCATTTTTTCTCCTTATAAAACTGGTTTCACGTGAAACATAGACCTCTTGCAAAAATCTTTTTTAGCCGCATGTCCGTGAAGTTTACGGCAGAGAATCTATCCGCTTTGCTGATCCAAGAAGTTTGTTGTATAAAATCGTCTTTGAGATTGTTTTATGATTTCAGATCGTCTTTGACGACAAGCAATATTTCTTGTTTTGAAAATCCCATTTGCTGGGCTTCAGCGATAAATCGCTGCGTTAACGATTCCAGGATTTCATGCCGTAGTTGATCTTTGGTGTTTGCGGAAGGTTTCTCTGTGATGTAAGTTCCGCGCCCTTGCTGGGTAGAGATGACGCGGGCTTTGTCCAGAATGCGATAGGCGCGGGCGACGGTGTTGAAGTTCACCCCAAGTTCTTCCGCCAATGCGCGGATGGTGGGCAACTGTTCTCCAATCTCTACGTTGCCGCGCGTAAGCAGGCTTTGTATCTGGTTTGCGATCTGGATATAAATGGGCAAGCCCGAACGAAAATCCAGGCGAAGGGCGAGTTTTGCCGTCATTTGACCTTCCTTGTAAATTGTAATAATTGTATCATTGACCTTATTGTATCTTCCGCGGAAACTTTGTCAAGCGGCGCGCCGCTCTGAGAGTGTCTAACTTTGTGGGCTAAACACAAAGTCACGAAGACTCGAAGACTCGAAGAAACCTTTGAGGCTTGGCGTCTTTGCGCCTTCGCGTTAAAGAAAGCCCATCCTTTTAGACACTCCTCGCTCTCAGGGCAATCGCATCTAAATTAGTGATGAAATAGGGTAAAACTGGCTATCCAAAAGGAGTAGCCATGTCCAAGAAGCCATTGGAAGCGATAGAAGAACATTTCAGCAAAGTCAGCGACCCACGGAAG
>JAQTWR010000308.1 GCA_028689195.1 Anaerolineales bacterium
ATCAAATCAAAGAAAATCCCGCGGATGATTCGGTGAGAAATTTTTTGAAAGATTTGTAACGCGATATTTATGTCGCGTTGTTTTAACGGCATACGCCGCGTTTTCACGCGGCGCAGCCAAAAGCTACATCAGAGGGAGGAGAGAGTCTGGAAGAGCAGTTTTTGACTGCCCGATTACACAGGATCTACGTCAGGGTTTGTTCCGCACAAAGCGCAGGCTGCTTTTTCGAGCATATTGCACTCGAGCGAATTCGAGCAACGATGCGCGAGAACGCGCGGCGGCTGGTCGGGAAGATTTTCTGCGGGGATTACAACCTCGTCTTGAAGTTCAACCTCGCGCCCAACATGTTCGCAGTATTTGACTTTCTCAACTTTCCAAATCTTTTCTGCCATATCAGTCTCCGTGTTCGATGGCGTTAGTTTAGAGCAAAAGCTTTCATCCTGCTAGTGACAGGAGTCACAAATCGCGGTGACAAAGCGCCTATATCGGATGTGATATATCCTTATTTTTCGCCACAAATCCAAAAGCGTTTCATTCTTCTTTTACGTCGGTCGCTTCCGCGTCTACAATTTCATCTTGCGGGCTGACGGTCATATTTGCCGCGAGTTCCTTCATGTGTTCGGCTACGATATGCGGCGGACAAAATTCGGTGAAGACGTAGGAGCTGAGCCAGAGTACGGCGGCGTCGTCTAACGCGCCGATGATGGGAATGGAGATGGCGTCTACGGGGGAGACCAGATAAATCAGCGCGCCGATGGGAATTAATTTGGCGAACATATTTACGCGGCTGTCGCCCATGAGTCGAAAAATGAGTTTGAGTTGATTGATTACGTTACGCACTACGCCGCCTTGCTGGGCGGATGAAATAATATCGGTGGTCGTTTGTTTTTCTGCCATTTGAAACTCCTTTGGTTTATGTGATTGCATTATATTCGATTTGCGAATCGCGGATGACGCGCCTATATCATGTACGCGGTTTTCCGCCTTGAGATGCGGGTAATATTTTTTATATTCGATACGTCACAAATACATGACAAACCACACTACTATTTTGGAGGTACTCAAATGGAGATGTTAATTGATTTTCCCGGCGGCGCGCGGGTAGACGCGCACTTTGGACCGTTTACGGTCAAGACCGACCAACCCCCATCAGCGACTGCGCCCACGCCTTTCGCGGTGTTTCTCTCTTCGATTGGAACCTGCGCGGGGATTTATGTGCTGGGATTTTGCCAGCAGCGCGGCTTGCCGACTGACGGAATTCGCATCATCGAGCGCATTCACAGCAATCCGTTCGGCGGCGGAATCGAAAAAGTTGATCTGGAGATTCAAATTCCGCCTTCGTTCCCCGAAAAATACCGCGACTCTTTAATCCGCTCGGCGGAATTATGCGCGGTAAAGAAAACGCTGGAAAACCCGCCAACATTCGACGTGACTACAAAAGTCGTCGAACCTGCGTAAGAAACCGCATCCCGTAAGTTTATAACTTACGGGATGCTTGATTTTTATCCGAGTATTAATTTTTCCCCAAGTTCGTTTATTTGAGATAAATATTCATCCACTGGCGGCGGATTGATCCAGCGGATAACTTTCCAATCTTCACGAGTAACCGAACAAAGTACGCGAGCCAAATCTGCAGGAAAGATTCCGACGGCTTTGCCATGCGCGCCTGTAATAGCGTCATGCAGCGAAAGATTTTTGCGAACGCAAAACCCCCAAATATCGGCGAAATCTTTTGGGGCTTCTCGGTCAATAACGGCGGTCACTTTGTTGGCAAGGATATTTTCAGCCGTATCCATTTTTCCAAGCACAGGATGAACTTGAATTTTGCCCACGCGCGCGGGAACGTCGTTTACAAATTCAAGTTTCAAATCCGCTTCGTTTGCGTTCAAAATCAGGCGGGCAAAACGCTCTTCTTTCATCAAGACCTTGCACGACCAATCATTGGATTGCGAAAGAGATTGGATAATTCGTTCCACCCATAAGCCAAAACGATTGTCGTCGTTCACAAAAAAGTCAAGATCGTCTGAAAAACGATGATTCAAATAACCGCGCGACGAAGCCGTGCCGCCTGTCAAGTAAAACTCCGTATCCACGCCATTCATGATCTTTAAGATACGATCTTGAAAAGGATACAACTTATCAAGATAAAAAGACGAATTATCCATGCAGCAACTCCGGATGTCTTTCAGGCAGCCACTTCACAAGAAAATCAAATCCTCGCACGCGGCTTTTAGAGCGCACCCTTCCGCGCCAACGCGACCAGTTTTTGACAATGCGCTTAAATCCGATCCATTGGACGATCTCGTCGTAAGAAGCGTATTCAAGCAAACGCAACGCCGCCCAATCTTGGTCTAGTCTTCCAAGCGCGCGACGACCTTCGAGAATATCAAAGAAAGTGGCGGCGTCCATATCGTAATCCCAAACATAAGCGAGTCTGTGCGGCGTATGCATAATGAAATTATACTCTCATCCCTCATTGATATTTTAAGCCAGCCGTCAAGTTAGCTATTGAACATGAGCGCTATAATCTTTTTTAATTCCTCTTACTATTTCTATTCTCTAATCATCTAACCCCATGTCCTTCGCCCACCTACACGTCCACACGGAATATTCGCTCCTCGACGGCTTCTCGAACATCAAGAAGCTGGTCAATCGCGTTAAAGAGCTGAACATGAATTCCATCGCCATCACCGATCATGGGACGATGTTCGGGGTTATGGATTTTTACAAAGCCGCCAAAGCCGAAGGGATCAAACCCATCATCGGCGTGGAAGCGTATATGGCGGCGCGCACCATGAAGGACAAAGATTCAAAACTGGATCGCACCTCGTCGCATTTGCTTTTGCTCGCGGAAAACGAAATCGGATATAAGAACCTGCTCAAGATTTCATCCGCCGCGCAGACCGAAGGCTTTTACTACTATCCGCGCATTGACCATGATTTTCTCGCCGCGCACGCGGAGGGATTAATCTGCACGTCAGGCTGCATGTCCGCCGAAATTCCGCGCGCGCTGCTGGACGAAAATCCCGACGAAGCCGTGCGCCGCATGAATTGGTATTACGACGTTTTCGGCAAAGACAATTTCTTCGTCGAATTACAGCAGCACAACATCAAAGAGATTACCGACTTGAACAAGAGTCTCGTTAATCTCGGCGCGCGGTACGCCGCAAATTACATCGCCACCAACGACGTGCATTACATCAATCAAGGCGACGCGCGTTTGCAGGAAATTCTGCTCGCCATTCAAACGCAAACCACGCTCGCCGATCCCGACCGAATGCAAATGAGCGACGACTCATATTATCTGCGAACGCCCGAAGAGATGAGCGCCATCTTCGCGGAAATTCCAGAAGCGTTAAGCAACACGCTGCTCATCGCCGAGCGCTGCAACGTTGACCTCGGCTTCAAGGGCTATCACCTGCCCGACTTCACCGTCCCCGAAGGCTACAGCGCCGAGAGTTATCTCCGCGCATTGTGCGAAGAAGGATTGCGAAAAAAATATAAAGACGACGCGGCGACTCCGCGCGTTCACGACAGGCTCGATTATGAATTGAGCGTCGTTCACACGATGGGCTTCGACGCGTACTTCCTCATCGTGTGGGACTTGTGCCGCTTCGCGCGCGAAAATGAAATTTGGTACAACGCGCGCGGATCCGCCGCCGGTTCGATCATCGCATACACGCTCGACATTACGCGCGTCGATCCGCTTGAACACGCGCTCATCTTTGAACGATTCTTAAACCCCGGGCGCGTTTCGATGCCCGATATTGACCTCGACTTCCGCGACGACCGCCGCTCGCAAATGCTCGCCTACTGCGCGCAAAAATACGGCGACGACAAAGTCGCGCAGATCATCACCTTCGGCACCATGGGAACAAAAGCCGCGCTGCGCGACGTGGCGCGCGTGATGGAAATTCCGCTGGCAGAAATTGACAAAGTCGCGAAGCTCGTTCCCTTCGTTTCGGGGCGCAATACCACCATGAAGGACGCGCTCGAAGTCGCCGACTTCAAGAAAGTCTAAGATACCGATAAG
>JAQTWR010000309.1 GCA_028689195.1 Anaerolineales bacterium
GGATTATTACATGCCGGGCTGCCCGCCTGAGAGTCACCAGATTGCCGCGGTGATTGACCTCGTCGTCAAGGTCGTCAAAGGCGAAGCGGAATTGCCTCCCAAAGGCGCCGCGATTGGAGTCGGCGATTCAACCGTGTGCGACGAATGTCCGCGCGCGCGCAACGTGAAAACCATCAAAGCGTTTACGCGGATTCAGGACGTCGCGCCGATTGACCCGACCCTCTGCATTCTCGAACAAGGAATTCCGTGCAACGGTCCCGCCACGCGCAGCGGATGCAACGCGCGCTGTCCGCAGGCTGGGGCGCAGTGTATTGGTTGTTACGGTCCCGCCGAAGGCGTGATGGATTACGGCGCAAGATTGATTACCGCCTTCGCTTCTGCGATTGACGCGACAACGCCCGAAGAGATTGACCGCATCCTCGACGGAATCCCCGACCCGACGGGACAGGTCTATCGCTTCAACCTCGCGGGTTCGCTGCTCAAAGCCAATGCAAGCGCCTTTAAGGTAAAAGGATGAAGGAGTTCACAATGACTCAACGAATATCCATTGACCCGATCACCCGCCTCGAAGGTCACGGCAAGATCGAGATATTTCTCGACGACAAAGGCGACGTCGCCAACAGTTATTTTCAAATTCCCGAATTGCGCGGTTTTGAACGCTTTGTCGTCGGGCGTCCCATCGAAGAAATGCCGCTCATCACAAATCGCATTTGCGGCGTATGTCCCGAAGCGCATAACATGGCGGCGTCGAAAGCGGGAGATATGGCGTATCATGTAGACCCGCCGCGCGCGGCAAAACTCCTGCGCGAGACGCTTTACTCCGCGTTTTATTGCACCGACCACACGACTCACTTCTACGCGCTGGGCGGTCCCGATTTCATCATGGGACCCGACGCGCCCGTCGCCGAAAGAAACATCCTCGGCGTAATTCATAAAGTCGGTTTGGAGATCGGCGGCAAAGTGATTCAAATGCGGAAGTATGGGCACAGCGTCGTCGAGATGATCGGCGGGCGCAAAGTGCATCCGTGCGCGTCCATTCCCGGCGGCATGACAAAGGGAATCACCGAAGAGCAGCGCAAAGAAATCGAAGAGATGGGAAAATGGGCGGTTGAGTTCGCGCAGTTCAGCATCCAGATTTTCAACGATATTGTGCTTGGCAACAAACAATACGTTGACCTCATTCTCGGCGACGTTTACACGCACCGCACGTATTACATGGGGCTGGTGGACGAAAACAACAAGGTCAATTTCTACGACGGCAAAGTCCGCGTGGTAGACCCCAACGGCAAAGAGTTTATTAAGTATGAGCCGAAAGAGTATGCCGAGCATATCGCCGAG
The DNA here is from genome assembly GCA_028689195.1 of Anaerolineales bacterium. Lineage (GTDB taxonomy): Bacteria > Chloroflexota > Anaerolineae > Anaerolineales > Villigracilaceae > Villigracilis. The sequence goes on from JAQTWR010000309.1 coordinate 1,339, forward strand.
CATGTCGAGCCGTGGACGTATCTCAAATTCCCGTATCTCAAAAACGTCGGCTGGAAAGGTTTTGTAGACGGCGTAGATTCGGGCGTATACATGGCGACCCCGCTTTCGCGCCTCAACGCATCCGACGGCATGGCGACCCCGCGCGCGCAGGAAGAATACGAAAGATTTTACGCGACGCTCGGCGGCAAGCCCGTGCATCAACGCCTCGCCATCCATTGGGCGCGGTTGATCGAATTACTCTACGCGGCAGAACGCTGGGTGGAGTTGGCGGCTGACCCTGAAATTACGTCGCCGAACGTTCACGCGAAGCCGACCGAGATTCCCACCGAAGGAATCGGAATCGTCGAAGCGCCGCGCGGGACTCTCACCCACCATTATTGGACTGACGCGCGCGGACTCGTGACGAAGGCGAATCTCATCGTCGGCACCACCAATAATTACGCGCCGATTCAAATGTCCACGCACAAAGCCGCGACGAGTCTCATCAAGGGCGGCAAAGTAACGGAGGGGCTGCTCAACATGGTGGAGATGGCGTTCCGCGCCTACGATCCATGCTTCGGCTGCGCCACGCATTCGCTGCCGGGTCAAATGCCGCTGGAGGTCGTTATCCGCGACGCGGACGGGAGACCTATCGAAGTATTGAAACAATTCTGTTAATTGGAAACGGCGCAAAGATGAAACATAACCCCAAAACGGTGGTGGTCGGGTTGGGAAACCCAATTCTTGGCAATGACGGGGTCGGCTGGAAGATCGCAGAAGAAGTGCAAAAGCGCCTGCCTCCCGACGCGCCCGTGGACGTGAGTTTCCTATCGCTGGGCGGTATTTGCCTGATGGAGCGTCTGATCGGCTACGACGCCGCGATTTTGATAGACGCGATCAAGTCCGATGAAGCCAGCGGTTCGATTATTTCCATGCGCCTGGAAGACATGCCAAATTATTCCACTTTTCACACGAACAGCGCGCATGACGCTTCTTTGCAAAACGCGCTTGAAATGGGAAAAAGTATGGGCGCAAAACTGCCAAGCCGCGTCATGGTCGTAGGCGTGACCACAGAAAAAAGTTTTGAATTCAGCGAAACATTGACGCCGACCGTGCAGGCGGCTGTGCCGCTCGCGGCGCAAATCGCGCTGGATTTATTGAAGGCTTTGAAATAAATACGCTGAACCGCCGCGAGCGATATAAATTCTTTGCCACAGATTTCGCAGATATACGCGGATTTTTGGGAACGCCAACTTTGTGGGCAAGAGGTCTACAATAAAAACGCTCGCTAAAAGTTTCTGACGACTTTTAGCGAGCGTTGGAATTTACGCAAGGCGAACTTAATGCTGCGGCGGGTACGGATGCGCTTCCTGCTCCGTATTTTTAGCGGAAACGATCCAGCGCAAGGTCAGCGCAAAGGCAGTCACTGCGCCCGCCACCAGCAAACCGACCACCGCCGCGCCGACGCCCGGCGTATTGACCAGCCAGTAAAAAAATTGAAAGATGGGGAGTTCAAGAGGGAAGTTCATATTTAATCTCCAGATTTACCTTCGAGGGCGCGCCCTTCTTCCACTTCCCAAATGGAAATGGACGGGAAGAATTTATAGAAGACCACGAACATCAGGGTCAATATCCCAAACGTCGAAATGGTGACGGCAATTTCCGTGACGGTGGGCTGATAACTGGTGTAGGGTATCAGACGCGCATGGGTCAACGTCGGCATGAGGATATTCCAACGTTCCATCCACATGCCAAAGAGAACGAAGGCGCTGGCGATAACGGTCGAAGCGATTAAGCGCGTCTTGAGCCATTTGGTCACGCCGAGAAGGGCAAGGATGAAGAACGCAACAAATGCCGCCAGCAATCCCGTTTGAATATTGGGGGCGGAAAGCGCGGGAAGTTGCAGCGATAAAAGGATGAAGATAACCGCGCTGATAACCGTCGCGGCTAATCCCGTAATCGTTTGCAGGAGCGGATTGCGCGTCGGTTTATCCGAAACAAATTTCGGCGCGACCAAAATCCAAGTAGCGGCGACCATCAACAGGTTCATGCCCCAAAATGCGGGCGCGAACTGCCCGAATAATTTAGAAGCCATGACGGGAAACTCCAGCGTCTCCTGTTCCGTCACGCCGACCAAAGTCTCGTTGAGCGTGAAGTAAAACCAGACCGCGCTCATCACGATGAATATCCAACCTAAATTGGTATAGAAAGTTTCCGTGATGTATTCTTTGAGATGTTTATTGTATTGACAGGCAAACGTAACGGCGATGAAAAGCAAGCCAATGCCAGAGTAAATTGCGCCAACCACAAAGTAAGGTCCAAGGATGGTGGATTTCCAGCCGGGTTGCACGGTGGTGGAAAATAACCACGACGTAACCGTATGAAGCGAAATACCAATCGGGATGATGAACACCGAAACGACCGTGATGGCTTTCTCGAGACGCGTCCATTGTTCTTTATTCCCGCGCCAACCGAGCGACAGGGCGACGTAAAGTTTTTTGCGCCATTCGGGGGCGGTCGCGGGCGCGGTGTCGCGCAGCAGGGCAATATCGGGGAGGAGTTGCAAATAGAGCGCGAAGATGGCGGTCAGCAAATAAAGCGTCAGCGATGCGATGTCCCACATGAGGGGCGCTTGCAGGCGGCCATAAATGAGCGTGAACGCCAAACGGTCGGG
>JAQTWR010000014.1 GCA_028689195.1 Anaerolineales bacterium
GTCGCGCCATATAAGGAGTTTTCCATGGAATACACATCAGTACTTACAGAAGTGCGCGGACGCGTGGGCATTGTCAAACTCAACCGTCCGCAAGCGATGAACGCGTTCAACATGACTCTGGTCGCCGAAGTTTTCGACGCGCTCGAAGCCTTTGACAAGGATGAAAATATCGGCGCAATGATCGTAACGGGCAGCGAAAAAGCCTTCGCCGCCGGCGCAGACATCAAAGAGATGGCGGAAGCCTCTCCGTTCGAGATGATTTCGCAGGGGCGCGTCGAAAAATGGGATCGGATTCGCGGAATTAAAAAAATCGTCGTCGCGGCAGTCTCTGGCTGGGCGTTGGGCGGCGGATGCGAATTCGCGCTCTCGTGCGATATGATCGTCGCTTCTGAATCCGCGAAATTTGGGCAGCCGGAAATCACCATCGGCGTAATCCCCGGCGCGGGCGGCACGCAGCGCCTCGCGCGGCTCATCGGAAAAAACCTGACGATGGAAATGGTCATCAACAACCGCACGTTGACCGCCGCCGAAGCGCTTCAATTCGGAATCGCGAATCGCGTCGTGCCTGTCGAAGGGTATCTGGACGCCGCAGTCGCCTTTGCCGAAGAGATCGCCTCGCGCGCGCCGCTCGCTACCCGCATGGCGAAGGACGCCGTCAACGCCGCGTTCGAGACTACGCTCACCGAAGGACTGAAAACCGAGAAGCGAAATTTCTACATGTTGTTTTCCACCGAAGATCAAAAAGAAGGCATGAAAGCCTTCATCGAAAAACGCAAACCAAACTGGAAAGGGAAATAGTTGAATAGTGATTAGTCGAGTAGTTGATTGGTTTTACAACCGCTCGCGACGATCCATTCTCTATTCTCTATTTTTTATGCCTGTTACTCCTGCCGATCTTAAAACTGGACTCGCCAAACTTGGTTTGAATAAAAACCTTGTCATCGCGCACGCTTCGCTAAAATCGTTTGGATTTATCGAGGGCGGCGCGGAGACAATGCTTGAGGCGCTGTTGTCTTCCACGCGCGGAATCATCATGCCGACCTTCACTTACAAAACCATGCTCAACCCCGAGGTCGGTCCGCCGCGCAACGGAATCAACTACGGCAGCGAATCGGATTTGAATAAAATGGCAGAGGCGTTTCACCGCGACATGCCCGCCGATAAGATGATGGGCATTCTGCCTGAAACGCTGCGCAAACATCCCAAAGCAAAACGGTCGCCGCATCCCATTCAATCCTTTGCAGGAATTGGCGCGGACGCGATCATCAATTCGCAGACGATCTTCGATCCGTTTGCGCCGATCCGCGCGCTGGCGGAATCGGATGGTTGGGTGTTGCTGCTCGGCGTGGATCACACCGTCAACACAAGTATTCACTACGCCGAAAAAATCAGCGGGCGATTGCAATTTATCCGCTGGGCGCTGCTGCCCGACCGCGTGATGGAATGTCGCAACTTCCCCGGCGATTCGGAAGGTTTCAACTCCATCGCGCCGCTTGTCGAAAAATATACGCGCCGCGTAAATATCGGCGACGCGCTTGTGCAGGCGGTTCATCTGAACAGTTTGATTCGCGTGGCGGTGGATCAATTGCAGAAAAATCCGTTGGCTTTTCTATGCGGAAGAAAAGACTGCGAACGCTGCAACGCGGTGAGGATGGGCTAGTCGTCATTGCGAGGAGATTGCTTCGTCGCAATGACGATTCACAAACTCAATCTTTCCCCGTTTTCTTTCAACCACTTTCTCCATTTCTTGTATTCGGGACAAATCTCTTCAACCACTTTCCAAAATTTTGGGGAGTGGTTTTTTACGCGCAAGTGCGCGAGCTCGTGGAGGACGACGTAATCAATCACATCCAGCGGAGCCATGACCAAGCGCCATGTGAAGTTAAGCGAACCGTCATGGCTGCACGATCCCCAGCGCGTTTTTGCCGAACTGATTTTGACCCGCTTCGGCGCAAATCCAAATTGACGCACATAGTGCTCAACGCGTTCCGTGATAACTTCCAAAGCGCGTTCTTTATACCAGCGCGTAAAAAGCGCTTCGGCTTTGTGCTGCGCATCGCGCCGCAGCGTAAATCCGTTGTCAAATTGAAGCGCGGCGCGATGCGCGGAAATCAATTTCAAATCGTAGAGCGCGCCGAGGTAGAGAAACTTTTCGCCGTCTCGATACAACTTCGCGGGAGTCGGCGGCGCGGATTTTATCTTCTCTTGCGCGCGGATGATCCAATCCGCTTTTTGTTGGATGAATTGGTCAATCAAATAACGCGGCGCGCGCATCGGCGCGCGGACCGTGAGCGACCCGTCGCGCTCTATGACGAGGGCGATGGTGCGGCGTTTGCTGCGGGCGAGTTTGTCAATTTGGATGTTCATAAATAAAAACCCGTCTTGCGACGGGTTAAGTTGTGCCGAGGGGGAGATTTGGACTCCCGACCAAGGGCTTATGAGTCCCCTGCTCTACCACTGAGCTACCTCGGCAGGTTGGAGAGCGCGGCAAATATTACTATGGGAAAGGGCATTTGTCAAATATGGATGCGCGCCAGGAGCGTCTAAAAGGATGGGCTTTCTTTAACGCGAAGGCGCAAAGACGCCAAGCCTCAAAGGTTTCTTTGCGTCTTCGAGTCTTCGTGACTTTGTGTTTAGCCCACAAAGTTAGACACTCTCTGCGCGCCGTCATTGCGACATAAATGTCGCGCTACTCGTCACGGCGGAAATGGCGTTGACGTTTCAACCGGAATATCCGTTGGCGCGGGCGTATCCGTGGGGATAGGCGTTGCGGTGGGCGGGACTTCCGTCGGCGGCGGGATTGTGGGCGGAATATCCGTCGGCGGGATGGGCGTCGGCGGAACTTCCGTTGGCGGAATTTCGGTGGGCGGCTCGTATACGGGCAGATGAATCGTCACGCGCTTTTCGATTTCCGCATTTTCGCCGACGAGCGTTAATCGCAGCGTAACCACTTCGTCGTAGATGTTGGAAAAATTCCACAAAAAGAGCGTATCGTTTTTCACGGGCGCGTTATTTTCATTGAGGAATATCCACGAATCAGGATTTGCGCCTGCGCCATATTCGAGCCGCCATTTTTTGAATCCCTTGTCTGCGAAAGCCGTGCCTTTAATATCAAGCGGCGCGGATGAAATACTCTCGCCATCTTTGAGATTGAATTCGACAGTCGGCTGCGGGTCGCTGGCAGCGCATTCGCGGTCGGGCGCAAAAACTGGATTGAGCGGCAAGCCGCGTTTATCGAGCCAATTGCGCCCGTCGTCTGTCTTGAGCCATTCGCGCGCCCACTTATCGCTGACGTTCATCACCTGTTTATCTTCGCTCTCGCCTTTGCAAACATCGGAGGCTTGCAAGCCCGTCCACAAGTCAATTTTGATGCGGCGTATAAGGTCTTTGCCGGGCGGCAGCGGAGGCTGGTCGAACGCGAAAACTTCGGTATATTCGTCGTCGCATGAGTTGGACGGCTCTGTGCCAGACAACCTGCATACCACTTTATTGACAATGCCCGCCGGCGGAGCAAACGGAGTCGGCGCGCCGTTGGTCACATACGGAACCGCAAACTCCATAAACTGCGACCAGATCGGCGCGGCGCCGCTCAACCCCGAAGAGTTGACCATCGGCGTGTAATCCGCGTTGCCAATCCACACGCCCGTGACAAGGTCAGGCGTATAGCCCATCGTCCAATTGTCGCGGATATCGTTCGTCGTTCCCGTTTTTGCCGCGACGGGGAAGGATAAATTCAAAAGAGAGTTTCGTCCAAACATCCACGAACGCGTGTCGTTATCCGAAAGAATGGACGAAATCAAGTACGCATGTTCGGCGCGGATGACCTGCTCGCCGGGCTGCGGTTTATATTCGTACACGATGTTGCCGGCAAAGTCTGTGATTTTGAGAATCGCAACGGGCGGAACGCGCGCGCCGCCATTCGCAAAAACAGAATACGCGGAAGTCATGTCCATCAAACTGACGTCGCCGCCGCCAAGCGTGAGCGAAAGCCCGTAATCGTTGCGCGTCAGCGACGTAATTCCCAAACGTTCAGCCATTGCAATCATGCCTTCTTTTTGCGGCGTGTTCGGGTCGTCGTAAATGCCCACGAACTCCAGCGCTTTGACAGCGGGGACATTAAACGAGTTGGAAAGCGCAACGCGCACGGTCATCGCGCCCTGAAATTTTCCGTTGTAATTGCGCGGCTCGTACGGCGGATTTGCGCCATCGGGGAATTGAGTCGGCACGTCCCAAATTAACGTGGAGGGAGTCCAGCCTTTTTCAAACGCCGCGACATAGGTGATCGGCTTGATGGACGAACCCGGCTGGCGCGTGGAACTCGTCGCCATGTTGATTTGTCCCGCGATGGCTACGTTATTGAAATCAGGCGAGCCGACCATCGCCAGAATTTCCCCCGTCGAAGGGCGGATGGAAACCAGCGCGCTGTTATGCGCGTTATTCTCCGCCATCGCCGCCACCTGATCGCTGACGAGTTGCTGCGCCTTATCTTGCATCACGGGGTCGAGCGTGGTGTACACCACAAACCCCGAACGATAAATCGTTTGCGCGTCGTATTGGGCTTCTAATTGTTCGCGCACGAAATTCACCCAATGCGGATATTTCGCGTCAAACGACGGCGCGCGATAGGGATACGTTTTCATTTCGTCCGCGGCTTGCCTCGCGGCGTCCACATCCACGCAGACGGGTTCGAGGCTGTTGCTGACATGAATACAATTCGCCTCGACGCTCAGTCCAAACATCAACACCAATACCTGCTGCTGGCGGATTAAAGTATCCTGCGCGTTTGTGTAAATATCATAAACGGCGGGCGATTGCGGCAATCCCGCAAGAAACGCGGCTTCGCCCAACGTCAAATCTTTTGCCGATTTTCCAAAATAAGTTTCGGCGGCGGCTTCGACCCCGTAGGCGAGGTTGCCGTAATAAATCTCGTTAAGATACAACTCGAGGATTTCGTCTTTGGAATATCGGCGCGTGATTTCCGCCGAGAGAATAATCTCGCGGACTTTGCGCGAATACGTGCGCTCGGCGCGTTCATCGGGAGATAGAACCAGCGCGCGCGCCAACTGCTGCGTAATAGTGGACGCGCCCGATATGGTTCCGCCGCTTTGATAGTTTTGCCACAGCGCGCGAATCATCGCCCACAAATCGAATCCAGGATGCGAATAGAATTCCTTGTCTTCAGTCGCAATCGTCGCCGCGATCAACTTTGGGGAAATATTGATCAGCGGAATGTAAGTGCGCCGCCCCGCGTTCGGGTCGAGGATTTCATACAGCGGCTGTCCGTTGCGGTCCAAAATGCGCGTGGTTTCAAACTGCGAGGCGCGGTTGCGTAAATCGCCCACATCCGGAAGCGTACTTGCGATTCGATAATATTGATAGACAAAATACGAACCCGCGCACAGCCCTACGATGACAAACAAAAACGCCGAAATAATCAATCCGCGCAAAACGCAGCCCGTGCTTCCGCGCCAGTCAATTCTGCCGAAGTTGAATCTCTGCCGCGGCGGAGGCGGCGTCGAAGGTCGCTGCCTGCTCGTCGGTTCGTACGCGGCGGGCGTGACGCGCGTGCCTTCAAGATCAAGTTCGGTCACGCGGCGCGGCAGCGGCATATTGTCTTTATCCAGCGCGGGACGATACAACTGCGGGGTCGAGTCGCCATTAAAAGAATTGAGCGGCGCGGGTTCATATTCCCCTTGCGTCTCTTCCTCCGATCTTATAATTCGGCGGCGTTCATTGTCGTCATCGTTCATAACTTGCAACCTTCATTTTTTAATTCGGCTTGCTCAACATCAATAAGTTCAAAGTTCCGCGCTGACAGGTTTCGCCGTTTTGATTTTTCACCGCAACAGACGCGATGATTGCGCCGCCGCCGATGCGCGCCAGCGATTTGGTTTCAGTGACGGTCAACTCGGCGTAAACCGTATCGCCGATGAAAAACGGTTTGACGAATTTCCACTCGGTAATTTCGCGGAAGGCAAGCACCGTGCCTTCGAGCAATCCCGTTTGCATAATCAATCCTACGGCGACGGATAATCCCAAAAGTCCGTGCGCGATGCGCTGACCGAATTGGGTCTTCGACGCAAACGCCGCATCGGTGTGGATTTGGTTGTAGTCGCCGGTGAGACCTGCAAAGGAAAAAATCGCGTCTTCGCTGACGGTGCGTCCCGTCGTTTTAATAGATTGCCCGACAAAAAAATCTTCAAAGTAAAGTCCCGACATTTAAAGTCTCCTCTGTTTTTTAGTCTATTGTAACGCGAGATTAACCCCGCATTACAAAAACTTCCGAAGTGTTAGGCTTCGGAAGTTTTGCTAGACTTTATCAGTAATCAGCGTCCCCAATTTATTTCTGGCAGTCTCTATTTTACATTCCCGTGGAAATTTCCAGCCCGTTTGCGGCTGCGATTTCTTCAAAGACAATTTCAATCTCGTCAATAAAATGATCGAGTCCCTCCACGCGCCGCTGAAAACTTTCGCCGTGCAGACCGAGCGCGTTCGCCGCGTTTTGCCAAAATTGGAGGTGATCGCCTTCCAAAACTTCCGCGCATAACGTCCATGTGTGGAAGATGGTCCACAACGCGGCGAGCGGAGTTTGACCTTCGAGCATGGCTTTGACGGCTTTCTCGTAATAATTGACGCGCGCGGGATGAATGCGAGCGTCTACGCCGGTTTTTTCGCTGGCGAGTTTGAATGCAGATTTCCAGTCGGGCAGCCAGTCGTTCAGTTGACCGGCGGCGACGTTTCCCGCGCCGATTAATTCAAACGCGGCGGCGGTCATCTCAGGTTTGTTGACGGCTTCGGCGCGCGCGGGGAATTCCAGCAGCAGGCGACGATCATAGATGGGCGGTCCGCTTAATTCCGCGACGGCGTTGATCGCGTGAAAGAGCGACTTCATATATTTTTTGACAATCGCGGGCGTGGCTTCTTCCGCGTCGTTTAAGTCGAACCAAATTTGACGTCCGTGCGAAAGCATTTTGCGGCAGCGTTGAAGCATAAGCGGCGGCTGTTCAAAATCGAATCCGGCGCGCAGGCTGGCTTGTACGAAGTCGAAAAATTTCTCGCGCTCGTACAGCAATTGAGGATCGTACATCTCATAGCCGAGCCACGGATCGCCGCGTAATTCGCGCGGTGATTTGAATTCGGATTTGGCGCGGTGACTGAGATCGAGGTGAAAATCGGGGGTAAGTTTCACAAATTCGCGCGGCTTGGGGTCGTCGCTTTTATGCACGAAAACGATGTCAATATCCGCCGCGCCGCCGAGCATGGGTTCCACGTTGAGCAAAGAACCCGTCAGGTACGCGGCGATAATATCGGGGTCGTTGTACGCCCGTTCCTGAACGGTCTCTTTGGCAATACGGAGAAGTGATTCGCGGGTAACTCGCATGGTTGATTCCTGTAACGCGACATTTATGTCGCAAGTGATGGGCGGCGACATAAATGTCGCGCCACAATTTTATAACGGCAGCGCAGGCTGGTACGGCGCCAGACTCAACGCCTCGCGGATTTTGTTTTCGACGCGCTTAAGGTCTTCGGGATTGTTGATGATATTCAAGTCGTTAGAATCGATTTTCAAAACGGGCGCATGATCGAACGGCTTGGCAAAGAAACTCTCGTAAGCGTGATTGAGCTCGTCAATGTACGCGCGTTCCATCTGGCGTTCGTAGGGTCTGTCGCGGAAGGCGATGCGCCTCATCAGCGTATCGGTGTCGGCTTGCAGATACACCAACAGATCGGGCTTGGGAATTTTCTCGCCGAGCGCTTCGTGAACTTTGTAGTACATATCCAACTCGTCGCCGCGCAGGTTGATGCTTGCAAAAAGCGCGTCTTTCGCAAAGGTGTAATCGGAGATTAAATTTTTTCCATCCGCGAGAATCTTGGGGACGTTATTGTTTTGTTGATGATAGCGGCTGAGCAAAAAAAATATCTGCGTTTGAAACGCGTAGCGCGCGCGGTCTCCGTAAAAATCTGAAAGAAAAGGATTCTCTTCAAAGACTTCCAGCAAAATTTCGGCTTCAAATTCGTTTTGTAAAAGACGCGCGAGCGTGGTCTTGCCCACGCCGATCACGCCTTCGATGGCAATATACATTCGTAACGCTCCCTTAAGTAAGTTGAATTAAGGATACCATAATTCAAGGGACGAAGGCAGAATGTATAATGGACGCATGACCAAGATATGTATTGTTCCGCGCGTGGAGGGGACGGGCGGCATGGCTTCGTTCCGGCTCAAATTCGAAACGGGACTTCGCGCGCGCGGCGTGGATGTGACTCACAATGTTGATTCTTCGCCCGATGCGATTCTCGTCATCGCGGGGACGCGGAATCTGATTCCCTTGGTGCGGGCGCGGCGGCGCGGAATTCGGATCGTACAGCGATTAGACGGAATCAACTGGGTGCAGCGAATCCGCTGGACGGGCGCGCGTTACCATCTCCGCGCAGAGTATGGGAATTTTATGTTGTCGTTCATCCGCGCGCGGTTTGCAGACCGCGTTATCTATCAAAGTCAATTCATCCGCAAATGGTGGGAGGATTGGTACGGCGCGGCAAAAGCGCCCGCGACGGTCATCATCAACGGCGTGGATTTGAATACATACAATCCCGAAGGTTCGCATGAACGCCCGACGGATCGGTTTCGTTTGTTGTTATTAGAAGGCAGTCTCGCGGGCGGATTGAACTCAGGGTTGTTCTACGCGGTTTCGATTGCCGAAAAACTTTCGGCAAAATATCCAATGGAAGTGGTTGTGGCGGGCAAAGTGGATGAAGCCACGCAGCGTAAAATTCAAAGTAAAGTTCCCGTGAAATTTCTCGGCACAATTCCGCGCGAGCAAGTTCCCGCGCTGGCGCGTTCATCGTCTATGATGTATTGCGCCGAAGTGAATCCGCCCTGCCCGAATTCCGTCATCGAAGCGCTGGCGTGCGGACTGCCCGTCATCGGCTTTGACAGCGGCGCGCTGAAAGAATTAGTCGGCGCAGACGCGGGATGCGTCGTCGCGTATGGCGCAAATGCGTGGAAGTTGGAAACGCCCGACATTGAGTCGCTGGCGATTGAGGCTGGGAAAATATTGGATAATCAGAATCAATTCCGAGCGTCGGCGCGAAGCCGCGCGGAGTCCAATTTCGGATTGGATAAAATGACCGACGCATATCTCAAAATCCTTTTGGAGGAATAGATCATGGATACGGAAGTTCACGAATTTTTGCTGCGCCATTTGCAGGGGATTATGGAAAACAGCATTGACTCATATCACGAAACCACCGCCGAAGATTTGACGTTGTACGAGTGGTGGGTCACGCCGCAGCGGTTGGACGGGCTGCCCTTCCACGAATTTATGATGAACGCCAATGCCGCGCGCGGTTCGGTCTTTGGTGCGGAAGATAAAGGACAAAAAGCGCAAAGCCGTTTTGATCTTGCGAATTTGCATATCCAAAGATATGGCGATACCGCGATTGCGAGTTATACAATGCTCATCAGTACGGCGCTGCCCGAAGGCGTGAAGGTGGCGTCGCATAACGAAAGCCGCGTAATAGTGAAATTGGACGGCGCGTGGAAAGTAGTGCATGTGCATAAATCTCCCGCGTATGCCGCGCCGCATGTGGGGTAGCTGCGTAAACACAAAGACGCAAAGACTCGAAGGCACGAAGATTAAGTGAGGAACTATGCAGGCAAAAGTAATGAGTCCAATTACTGCGGAAGATGAGCGAATTGCTAAATTGATCGTCGATTCGGCTTTTACGGTTCATAAAGCGTTAGGGGCTGGTTTGCTGGAAAGCGTTTACGAGGCATGTTTTTGCCATGAACTTGAAAAACGAGGATTGAAATATAAGAGACAAGTCGTTGTTCCGCTTGTATATGATGGAATTAAATTTGCCGAAGGTTTTCGGATTGACGTCCTTGTAGAAGGACATGTCGTGTGTGAGTTGAAATCTGTTGAAAAAATGGAAAACGTATATCTCGCACAGACATTAACCTATTTGAAGTTGACAGGAAATCGTCTTGGCTTTCTAGGGTGTGTATGCAAAATACAAAATAGTGGTTAAACTAGTCGACATGGGAAATCGTAGCGACCTAACCAATGAACAATGGGAGCAAATCGAACGATTGCTTCCGAAAGCACAAACCAAGCGTGGACGACCCGCGCAAGAACATCGGCAACTCCTGAATGGAATGATCTGGGTCTTGCGAACCGGCGCGCCTTGGAGAGATATGCCAGAACGATATGGCAAATGGACGACAATCTATAGTCGTTTTCAGCGCTGGCGCAAGGCGGGCATCTGGGACAAGATGTTTGCCGAGTTGCAGACCGCCTTGGATGTTGAGAGCAATGTAGATTGGGAAGTCCATTTCATCGACTCGACCACAGTTCGGGCTCACCAACATGCGGCTGGAGCAAAAAAAGCAGTCCAGAAATAGAGGCGTTGGGTCGCAGTCGAGGTGGATTTACCACCAAAATACACCTGCGCTGTGAAGGTACAGGCAAATTGATCACTTTTTTACTCACACCAGGTCAAGCAAGCGACATCAACCTGGCTGAACCTCTAATCGAAACGGGTGTCATTCAAAGACGAAACGGTCATCTTCGCTTGTATCCAAAACGCGTGGTAGCTGATAAAGGCTATACCAGCAGTGCGTTTCGAAAATATCTACATCAGAAAAACATTTGCTGCACCATTCCGCACCGCAAAAACGAACGACACAAGGGCGCATTTAACAAGCAAATTTATCGTAAGCGCAATATTGTCGAACGTTTGATCAATCGCCTAAAGCAGTTTCGTCGGATTGCCACACGTTACGAAAAGCGTGCTGCCAATTTCTCTGCCATGATTACTCTTGCTTCTATCTTTCTCTTTTCTAATTTTGCATACAGGCTCTAATAAACTTCAACGTTCCATTAATCAAAAATGGAATTCGACGCGTTATCCTGTAGATGACACGAAGACTCTAAGACGCAAAGGATTAAAGAATTAAAAACTTCGTGTCTTCGTGTCTTCGTGTTTCACCCACCCAACCATGTCCCACACCTCCCGTTCCCAAAACTTCCTTTGGATGAGTCTGGCGCTTCTGCCGCTCATCGGCATATCCTTTTTGCTTGCCATCCCGCCGCAGGATTATTGGTGGGTTCTCCGCGTGGGACAGGATACGATTCAAAGCGGCGCAATTCCTACGACGGATTTAATTAGTTTGAGTCAATTCGGTCAGCCGATTGTGTATCAAACATGGTTGTCGGGCGTGATTTTTTATCTCGTCTATCAACTCGGCGGAACCACGCTCACGTTTTTGTTGCGCGGAATTTTGATCGGCGCGGCGTACGGAATCGTCTGGGGCATGGCGCGCGAGGCGTCCAATGCGCGGCTGGCGACCGTTCTCGTCATCACGATGGGACTCGCCAGCGGAAATAACTGGGCAATGCGGAGTCAACTGTTTGCATATCCGCTGTTTGCGTTGGCTTTGTGGAGTCTCTTCAAATGGCAAAATGATCTAACCACAAAGACGCAAAGACGCGAAGTTGCAAAGGATTCTTCGTGGCTTGGCGTCTTTGCGCCCTTCGTGTTTCAACAAAGTTATTTATGGATTTTGCCATTGGTCGCTTTGTTATGGGCAAACCTGCATGGCTCGTTTATTCTTCCAATTATTCTCGCGGGCATTGCGCTGATTTTCGGAAAGGGCGAACGCAAACCGCTGGCGATTACGCTCGTCATCATGCTGCTCGCCACGCTCGTCAACCCGCGCGGATTTGGCGCGTGGCGGTATCTCGTTTTCATGCTCAACTCGCCGTCGGATCAACTCTTCGCGGCGGAGTGGGCTGCGCCGCGCAATCAAGGCTGGCAGATGAATATCTTCTTCGCGTGGATGATTCTCTTCGCGCCGCTGGCGAGTCTCTCGCCGCGCAAACTTTCCGCGTTCGAGTGGATTCTATTTCTCGCGTTTGGCTGGCTCGCGCTGACGGGGCTGCGCTATGTCATCTGGTTTTTGTTCATCGTCGCCATTCTCACATCGGGATTGTTGTATGAGTCGTTGAAAGCATTAACACAAAGACTCAAAGACGCCAAGTCGCAAAGATTTTTCTTTGAGTCTTTGAGCCTTCGTGGCTTCGCGGCGGAAAAACAACCTAAACAAAATTTTTCCGCAATTAATATTGCCTTCGGAATTTTGATGCTTTCCGCGTCGCTGATTTTCCTGCGCGGAATCCGCGAAAAGTGGATGGGAGATTCCATCCCCATTTACGAAATGTCCACCTCGCCCGTCGCCGCGACGAAATGGCTGGACGAACATCCCGAACTCGAAGGCGCGTTATTTAGCGATTACGCCTTCGGCGGCTACTTCTCTTTTAATTTGCAATCGCGCCGCCCGTGGATGGACAGCCGCTTCAACGCCTTCCCGCCCGAACAATGGACAGAGTACGCGCAAGTCAGCCGCGCCGAAAATTGGCAGGCAATGTTCGACCGCGAGAAAATCAACCTGCTGGCGCTTTCCACCGCGTCGCAGCCAAAGTTGATTCAAGCCGTTGAAAACTCAAAAGCGTGGTGCGAACGTTACCGCGATCAATACGCGGTTATCTTTGCGCGGTGCAATAAATAACCCAAGCGCTGCCATGTTTTCTGGGCAAGAAAATTTCAGACCCTTGCCACAGATTTCACCGATTTGCGCGGATTTTTTTCAAATTAGTGAAAATCCGCGTAATCCGTGGCAAAAGAACTAAAAAACTGGCAGCGGCAAAGGTTTGTTTGTTTGTTTTTGACTTATGCAAGAAGTCTTTTTTAATCAACGTTCTTCTGCGCCCCAAACTAATTTCCGATACAATCTGATAATCGTGATAAACGGAGAAATATTGAAAACAAAGACCGACCCCTTGAGTCTTTTGATTTTGGTCTTCGGGCTTTCTCTCGGAGCGTACGCGCGGAACTTACCCGCCATAACCGTCGGCTTCCCCGTCACCGACGGCGGACTGTTTTATTTGATGGCGCAAGCGCTGCAAGCCAACGGATTTGCCCTGCCCGCCTTTGTTCAATACAACGGCGCGAATATTCCCTTTGCCTACCCGCCGCTTGGATTTTATCTCGCCGCGCTGGTTTCTTCTCTTTTCAAAATCCCGTTGATCGAAGTTTTCCGCTGGCTGCCCGCCGCGCTTGGCGTGGCGTTCACAATCGCGTTTTATTTTTTGGCGGCGGCGGTTTTGAAATCCACATTCAAAGCGACGTTGGCGGCGGTCTTCTTTGCGCTGCTCCCGCGCTCGATTGGCTGGTTCGTCATGGGCGGCGGAATCACGCGCGCGGCGGGGCAACTCTTTTTAGTATTGACTCTCTTCGCCGCGCATCAACTCTTTGCCGCGCCGCAGAAAAAATATTTATGGATGACGATCTTGTTCGGAGGCTGCGCCGTTTTGAGTCACCCCGAATCCGCGCTGCACGCGGCGGCGTTGAGTTTCTCGCTGTGGGTCTTCTTCGGCAGGTCAAAGGAAGGAATCAAAAACGCGCTTCTCGCCGCGCTTGGCGTTTTGGTTATCGTCGCGCCGTTTTTCATCGCCGTGATTTCGCGTCACGGACTCGCGCCGTATCAAAACGCGGCGCAAACAGGCTTATATAACTTCACCGCATGGCTCGGAATTTTGACCGGCTCGTTTGCCGACGAAAAATTCATCACGGTCATTTCCGCGCTGGGTTTACTGGGATTGATCGTCGCGGCGGCGCGGCGCGAGTTTTTACTGCCCGTCTGGTTGATTCTGCCCGCCGTGATTGACCCGCGCGGCGCGGCTTCGATTTTGATTATTGCGTGGGCGATGCTCGCCGCGCTCGGCTTTGCGGATGTGGTCGTCCCGGGTTTATACGCCCTGCAAAATAAAAAACTTTCCGAAGTCCCTTTGAATTCGGCGCTCGTGAAAACCGCGCTCGCCGCCATGATTTTTTATTCTTTTTTCAGCGTCGTCGCTTCGGATCAGGTGTATCTAAAAATCAGCCTGACGCAATCCGACCGCGCCGCGATGAAATGGATCGCGGATAACGTTCCGCCGCAAAGCCGATTCGCCGTCGTCACGGGCGGCGACCTTGCCTTCTCAGACGCGCTCTCCGAATGGTTTCCCGCGCTCACGCAAAATATCAGCGTCGCCACAATTCAAGGATTCGAGTGGCTGAACGACAAACCGTTTACAAAAAGAATGGACGAATACAACGCGCTGCAAGCCTGCGCCCGACAAGACCGCGCCTGCATCGAACGCTGGGCGGCGCAAACGCGCGCCGCGTTTGCATACGTTCTCATCCGCAAAGATACGCCGCTCGCATCTTCGCTTTCCGAAGCGGCGGATTATCAACTTATTCACGAGGAAGCCAATGCGCTCGTTTTCAAATACGCGCCCTGAAACATACGCGGGGCGTCTCGCCGTTCAGCAGCGCGTGCTGCCCGGTTACCGCGTCCCGTTTTTTGATTTGCTCGCCGAATCATGCGCAGGCGGGATGAGTCTCTTCGCAGGCAAGGCGCGCGCCGAAGAAATGATCGCGAGCGGCAAGACACAAGTTGCAAAATATGTTCAAGCCGAAAATATTCATTTGTTTCATAGGGGGCTGTATCTCTGTTATCAACAGGGATTTATCAACTGGCTGGAAAACTGGAATCCAGATTCGCTCATCGTGGAAGCGAATCCGCGCTACCTTGCGACTCCCTTCGCGGCGAGATGGATGCGCGCGCGCGGAAAGAAAATCATCGGCTGGGGACTCGGCGCGCCGCGCGTCGGCGCGCGAAGCGTCAAACGCCAATTTTGGTTCTCCTTCGTCAATCAATTCGACGCGCTGATTTCCTACAGCCAGCGCGGCGCGGACGAATACGCCGCGCTCGGATTCCCGCGCGAGAGAATTTTCGTGGCGCATAATTCGGTTTCGCCCAAACCGGCTTCGCCAATCGCTCAAAGACCTCCGACCTTCGATCTTCGACCGACGCTCTTATTCGTGGGCAGACTCCAATCGCGCAAAAGAATCGACTCGCTATTGAAGGCGTGCGCCGCGCTTGAATCCCGCGTGAGATTAATCATCGTGGGAGATGGTCCCGACCGCGCAAGACTAGAATCCATCGCAAAAGAAATCTACCCGTCGGCGGAATTTATCGGCGCGAAACATGGCGAAGAACTGAAGCCGTACTTCCTGCAAGCCGATCTTTTTGTGCTGCCCGGCACCGGCGGACTGGCTGTGCAAGAGGCGATGAGTTATGGCTTGCCCGTCATCGTCGCAAAAGGCGACGGCACGCAGGATGACCTTGTCCGCGAAGAAAACGGCTGGCAGATCGAGCCTGAAAATTATGACGCGCTTTTATCGGCGCTGAAAAACGCGCTGACAGATATTGCGCGGTTGAGAAGTATGGGCGCGGAGTCGTATCGAATTATTTCCGAAGAAATCAACATCCAGAAAATGGCGGAAAAGTTTGTTCAAGCGTTAAACGCGGTTCAATGACGGGAAGGCGCGCGCGCAAAAAGCTTTCACATTTAATGGGCGTTCTTTCAAAAAGTTCGGCTATAATCAAAACAACAAATCAATATCATTGCAGATTATAAAAAATTTGGAGAGGTAAGATGTCGAAAATCATCTCAGTTCATTCTTTTCGCGGCGGCACGGGAAAGTCAAATACCACGGCAAATCTTGCTGCATTGTTAGCCACTGACGGCGCGCGCGTCGGGGTCGTAGATACCGATATTGCCTCGCCCGGCATTCATGTGTTGTTCAACATGGATGAATCGGACATGGATCACACCCTGAACGATTATCTCTGGGGCAAATGCTCCATTGACGAAGCCGCGCACGATATTACCAAAAACGTCAGCGCCGATATTACGGGGAAAATATTCATGGTGCCGTCCAGCATCAAAGCGGGCGAGATTGCGCGCATCCTGCGCGAAGGGTACGACGTTGGCTTGCTCAACGACGGCTTCCGCGATCTGGTCGAAAAATTAAAACTCGACTACCTGCTGATTGATACACACCCCGGACTTAACGAAGAGACGCTGCTCTCCATCGCCATTTCCGACGCGCTGATTATCATTATGCGCCCCGATTCTCAAGACTATCAAGGCACCATCGTCACCGTAGACGTCGCCAAGAAACTCGACGTGCCGAAGATGCTCATCGTAGTCAATAAAGTCCCGTCGCAATTCAATCCGGCGGAAGTCCGCGCGCGCGTAGAACAGACCTACGAAGCCACAGTCGGCGCCATCTTCCCCCACTCGGATGAAATGATGACCCTCGCCAGCTCGGGCATTTTCTCGGTCAAATATCCCGATAACGTCATGTCCAAATCCATGCGCGAATTAGCAAATATGCTCAAAGCCTAAAGCGCTTATAAAGACAAACTCGTCCCGCCCGCGAAATGCGAGCGGGATTTTTATTTGACGTATAATGCGGATATGACAGAAAAACTTCTCGCCCGTTACGAAGACCTCAAAGCGCAAATCAATTTTCATAATTATCGGTATCACGTTTTGGACGCGCCCGTCATCAGCGACGCGGAGTACGACCGCCTGTTGAACGAACTTAAACAAATCGAAGCCGACCACGCGGATTGGATTACGTCCGATTCGCCGACTCAGCGCGCGGGCGCGAAACCCGCCGACCGTTTCGAGAAGATTCGACACCCGAAGCCGATCCTATCGCTTGCGAATGCCTTCGGCGCGGACGATGCGCGGGCATGGTTTGAGCGCGTCGCAAAAATTGACGACCGCGTAGAAAAGTCGAAGTTTGTCGTCGAGCCGAAGATAGACGGCTTATCGGTTGTGCTGCACTACCGCAACGGAATCTTCACGCAAGGCGCAACGCGCGGCGACGGCGAAGTGGGCGAAGATATTACGTCGAACTTGCGGACGATACG
>JAQTWR010000310.1 GCA_028689195.1 Anaerolineales bacterium
AAAAACACCATAGTTTTGATTAACGAGGAATTGAATTACTACGCCGATAATTCTCTAAGCGCGGCGTTGAATTGGATTTACGCGCCCGATAATCACAGCGGCGTTGTGGATTATGTTTTGTTCTATCCGACCAATCGCGGCGACTTGTCTTTGCAGCCGAATACGCCCGTAGATTATGATTTTCTCGCGGGTAAATTCAGCGGCAACACCTCGCAAGTCGTCGCCTTTTATTATTCGCCGCCGCGTTGTTTGCGCTTGCTCGATCCCGAAATTGATTCGATAAATAAAATGATTCCCGATGATTCTCTGCTGCGCGACGCCGCGCTGCTATCTTCCGCCGATTTTGTCATGGACGAAAAAATTGCGGTTATGCCCGATGTATACGGTCCCGAACCCGCGCACGCGTGGTGTTATTATTTCCAAAAAGCCGACCTTGCGCGTCAAACAAAAAATTGGGACGAGGTTGCCAAATTGGGCGATGTTGCCTTTAAGTTGGACGATTACCCAAACGACCCCGTCGAGCGCTTTGTATTCATCGAAGGATATGCCCATACCGAAGATTGGAAAAAAGCGGTAGAATTGTCAAAGTTGTCATACAAAGTTTCCAAAAACTATGTACGACCCCTTCTTTGTAAATTATGGGCTCGCATCGAGCGCGAGACGCAAAACACATCCGCGCAACGCGCCGCGTTGAATCAGGCGCGCAGCGGATTTGAGTGTTCGCCTTAACGGTTTAGTCCTGTAGATTTCTTCACAAACTCGTTTCTTTTTAGTAAAATTGTTTGGACAACTTGAAAGGAGGCTTTTGGCATATTTGAACCTCGCAAGTTTTGTACGTCACACTCAAATTTTATGTTCATAAGGAGAAGAAGAATGTATAAGAATCTTTCCCGCCTCGCGATTATTGCGTTGGCGCTCGTGCTCGTCCTTTCTGCTTGCGGCGGCGCTGCGCCGACGCAAGCCCCCGCCGCGCCTGTTGCGACAGAAGCTCCAGCCGCTACCGAAGCCCCTGTTGCGACTGAAGCGCCCGCCGCTACCGAAGCCCCCGCCGCTGAAGGCGGTTTTCAAATCCCTGAGATCGTAGACGGCAAATTCAATATCGCCATGGTCTTGATTGGACCGCACGACGACGGCGGTTGGTCGCAGGCTCACTACGAAGGCTTGGTCTACATTGAACAGAACGTCCCCAATGTTCACACCGCCTATATTGAAAACGTCCCCGAAGGCGCAGATTCCGAGCAGGTGTTCCGCAGCCTTTCCCGCAAGGGCTTTAACCTGATCTTTGGAACTTCCTTTGGTTTCGGCGACCCGATGCAGGCTGTCGCGGAAGAATTCCCCGATGTGATGTTCGTTCACCTGACGGGTATTAACTCCAACGGAACTAACTTCGGCAACCTGATGGGCGCCATGGAAGACATGAAATACCTCGCGGGTATGCTCGCGGGCGCGCGCGCCAAGAAAGACGGCAACCCCAAACTTGGTTACATGGCGACCTTCCCCATCCCCGAAGAAATTCGCTTGGGCAACGCCATTGCCTTGGGCATGAAGAAGACCTGCCCCGAATGTACTTTGGACGTTCGCTGGATCAACACCTGGCACGATCCCATCATCGAGAAAGAAGCCGCCGCTTCGTTGTTTGACGCGGGCGCGCAAGTCGTCTTCACCGGCGCAGATACTCCCGCCGTTGCCGACGTCGCGCAGGAAAAAGGCAAATGGGGCGTAACCTATGACTGGTACGGCTCCTGCAAAGTGGAACATTGTCTCACCGCCCCGTACTGGGTCTGGGGACCAATTTACTCCTCCATCACCGAAAAAGTCATCGCGGGAACGTACGTCCCCGGCTGGGATTACTTCGATGCTGAAACCGGCGCCTTGGGTCTGTATGGCTTCATGGAAGGTCAGACAATGCAACCCGGCGTACAAGACCTCGACCCCGAAGTGATCAAGATGGTGCAAGACACCCTTGCCCAGATGCTCGCTGGCAAATTCACCCGCTTTGATGTGTTCACCGGACCCATCAATGACAATCAGGGCAACGTCGTTCTGCCTGCGGGTCAATCCCTGCAACAGGTTGACCTCGACTCCTTCCCGGAGTTTGGTCTGCCCTGCTCTGTGAAAGTTTGTATGAAGTGGTGGGCTGAAGGCATTACCGCCGAACTGCCCCAATAGATTTAGTTTGATGAAGGGCTAGGACTCCTCTGGGGTTCTAGCCCTTTTTGTAAAATTTTTTACCGCGAAAACGCATTTCGCGGCGAAGAGTTTTTATCGCAGGAGTAAATCAGTGACACAGCAAATCTCCTCAACAAAACAAGACCTTATTGTCGAAATGCGCGGCATCGTCAAGAAATTCCCCGGCGTGCTGGCGAACGACCACGTGGACTTCCAATTATTACGCGGCGAGATACACGGCTTGCTGGGCGAGAACGGCGCGGGAAAAAGCACCCTGATGAACGTATTGGCTGGCTTGTACCGCCAGGAAGCGGGCGCGATTTTTGTCAACGGCGCGCCAAAGGTTTTCTCCTCGCCGCGCGACGCGATCAAAGCGGGAATCGGAATGGTGCATCAGCATTTTATGCTCGTGCCGTCGCAAACGGTCACTGAAAATATTTTGCTCGGACTGGACGATCCGCGTTTCTTTTTGCGTCTGCCCGAATATGATTCCAAAGTCGCGGACTTGGGCGAACGCTTCGGATTGAAGGTAGACCCGCGCGCGAAGATCTGGCAACTCTCGGTGGGGGAACAACAACGCGTCGAAATTCTTAAAATGCTTTATCGCGGCGTGGACGTCCTCATTATGGACGAGCCGACCGCCGTACTCGCGCCGCAGGAAATCGAAGGTCTCTTCGTCACCTTGCGCGCGATGATCGCCCAGGGGAAATCCGTTATTTTCATCAGCCATAAATTACAGGAAGTCAGCGATATTGCCGACCGCGTCAGCGTTTTGCGGCGCGGCGTTGCGACCGCTTCGGGCGTGGCTTCAAAGGGCGTTTCGCGTCAGGAACTCGCGCATTTGATGGTCGGGCGCGACGTCGTTTTTTCGATTGATAAAAAACCCGGCAACCCGCAAGGCGTTGTCTTAGACGTCCATGATATTTACGCGGAGAACGATAAAGGCTTGCCCGCCTTGCGCGGCGTTTCGTTGAACGTGCGCGCCGGAGAGATCGTCGGCGTGGCGGGCGTGGCGGGGAACGGTCAGAGCGAACTCTCGCAGGTCATTTCGGGGATGCGCCAATGCAAACAGGGACAGGTCTTGCTGAACGGCGATAAGGTCAGCAATCGCAATACGTTATTTGGCATTCAGCACGGCATGGCGTATGTCCCGGAAGACCGCACGCATGTGGGCAGCGCGCCGAATCTCAGCGTGACCGATAACGTCATTATGAAGAACTATCGCAAACCGCCCATCTCGAACAACGGGCTGTTGGATATGAAAGCCGCGACCAAACTCGCAAACGAACTTAGAACCGCGTACGATATTATCGTCCCCAATGTGACGACGCCCGTGCGTTTGCTTTCAGGCGGAAATTTGCAACGCGTGATTCTCGCGCGTGAAATCTCCGGGCTGCCGGCGTTCATGGTGGCGGTGCAGCCCACGCGCGGGTTGGACGTTGGCGCGATCGAGGGCGTGCATCGTCTATTGCTTGCCCAGCGTGAAGCGGGCGCGGCGGTCTTGCTGGTTTCCGAAGAGTTGGAAGAACTGCTTTCGCTGAGCGACCGCGTTTATGTAATCTACGAAGGTAAGATTATGGGCGAGGTAAAGGTCGAGGGCGGCGAGGCGGATGAAAAATTAATTGACATGATCGGTCAAATGATGACGGGTACTTCGCTCGATCAAATTCAAAAAGAAGGAGCGCTGCATAATGGCTGAGTCAACCTCCGTAAAAAACGCGAAGCGGGCGCCGTTCCGCATCCGCATCGAGCCGCGTTTGAACGAAATGCCCGCGTGGTATCCCGCATTGGTTTCTTTTGGCGCGCTTATCGTAGCCTT
>JAQTWR010000311.1 GCA_028689195.1 Anaerolineales bacterium
GTAACGGTTGAAAACCCCGCGCGGGGTTTCGTTGTGGACGTGAATAATCTCGGCTTCGGCGGTGTAAGCGACGCCGTATCCTTGAGCCTTCGCCCATTTCGCCCACGCCAAATCCTCCAACCCTGTAATTTCTTCGTCGTAACGGTTTTGTTCCCACAGACTTTTTCGTATCGCGGAATTTGCGTTATTGCAAAACGCGGTGACTTGTTTCAAATCGCTTTCATCGGGATACCATTGATGAAAAATCTGCCGCTCGGAAAATTTGGCGAAATCGGGACCGCGCTGTTTGCCGTAGGTTAGCGCCACATTCGAATCTTCAAACGGACGCAGCAAAGATTCCAACCAATCGGGATAGACGGGATAGACGTGCGCGCTGACAATCACAATCAATTCGCGCGACGCCGCTTCGACGCCAATATTGAGCGAACGCCCGAAGGTAAATTCCTGCGGGCGGATGTGGACAACCTTCGCGCCGTAAGATTCCGCGACGGCAACCGTCGCATCCGTCGAGCCGGAGTCGACGAGAATAATTTCCGCGTCTTTGAGCGTTTGGCGTTGAATCCCTTCCAGCAAGCGCCCGATGTGTTTTTCCTCGTTATATGCGCGGATAACAATGGAGCAGGCGTTACCAGTCATTATTTTTTTCGTATCCGAGTTTTATCAATAAATCGCCGGCGGCGTCTTTGAATATTTTTTTATGCGCTTCTGCGAAATGTTTTTTCCATTCGCCCGTTTTGCCAGAGCGGAAGGTCGGGGATTTATTCGGGTTGATGGACGCTTCGAGGGCTTCGAGGATTCTATTCGCGGGCGCGTGAAGCGCGGCGCGTTTGGCAAGATGCTCCATAATACGAATCAAAGTCGCGGCGCGGTCTTCGATCAAATCTTCAAAGTGAATGGATAATACTTCGGGGCGATTCAACCAATCAAGATACGGCGCGAAGCGTTCCGCGATATTTGGAAATTCGACGTCCGTATTCGGTCTGCCGAGAATGCTGGCATTCAAACGCGAATCAAAATCGGGCAGCGATTGATAGTAGGCGTGATGAACGTGACGCGCTTCCATATCGGTCACATAAAAAACGTGCGAGACAACCACGTCGCGCGGATCGCGGAAAATAAAATAAGGGACGAAGGCTGGCGAGCATACGCGGGCGAGAACGTCGGCGCGGGCAAAGAGATGCGCGGAAGCGACGTCGCGCGGGCGCAGAGAATCGAGCCACGCAAGGGCTTGCTCAGGCGCGCGTTTGATTCCGCTTTCGCCTTCGTACTCGGCGTAGAAAGAATGCAGGCGCGTCGAGTACGGCGCAACTTTCGAGAAGCCAAGCAAAATTTGGTCGAGCAGATGCGTTCCGCTTTTGGGGAATGAAATTCCAAGCAAGACAGGGTAATTACTTTGCGCGATGGATGCGAAACGAATTTGTTGAGTTATTTTTTCGGTTTGGTAAATTACAGAACGAAGAATTGATTTCATAGACATATACCTATTTTACACGCAGAATCATTTGCAAATAAAAAGGCTTCCAAATTTTCGGAAGCCTTCAACTACTCTCTGTGCTCACTTATCTAGTTTTCTAATTCCACTTCCACGTCGTCCCGTCCTTGCTGTCTTCAATCGCAACGCCGAGTTCGTTCAACCTGTCGCGGATTAGGTCGGACGTTGCCCATAATTTTTGTTTGCGTACTTCGCCGCGAACTTCGATCAGCAAATTGATGAACGCATCCGCGTCGCCCGAACCCTGCTTCTCTTCAAGTTTCAAACCAAGCACGTTCGCCAATTCGCGGAATATAACTTGCGCGGGCTTAAGTTGCGCGGCGGTTGCGCCGTTATCGCGCGCGGTGTTGATGGCTTTGACGCTTTCAAATAGCGCCGCGACTGCGCCCGCAGTGTTGAAGTCGTTGTCCATCGCTTCGATGAAATTCGCCTTCGCGGATTCTGCGGCGGAAACAAGCGCGGACGCGGCTTCGGGCGCGAGTCCCTTCGCGGAGAGCGGCGCGGCGCGGAATCCAGACTTGAGGCGTTCGACGTTTTTCTGCGCGGCGTCGAGCGTTTCGTCGTTGAACATCAGCGGCGCGCGGTAAGTTCCGTTCAAGACCAGCATACGCATTACGTCGGCTTCGCGCTGGGACAATAATTCCTTGATGCTGATGATGTTGCCCAACGACTTGGACATCTTCTCGCCGCCGAGTTGCAACATGCCGTTATGAATCCAATAGCGCGAAAATTCCCTGCCCGTGTAGCACTCGCTTTGCGCGATTTCGTTTTCGTGATGCGGGAAAATTAAATCATTGCCGCCGCCGTGAATATCAATTTGCTCGCCGAGTTCCGCGAGATTCATCGCGGAGCATTCGATATGCCAACCCGGGCGACCATGCCCCCAGGGACTCTCCCACGAGATTTCGCCTTCCTTCGCGGATTTCCACAACGCGAAATCCATCGGATGATCTTTCGCTTCGCCGATTTCAATGCGCGCGCCCGCCTGCATATCATCGAGTTTGCGACCCGATAATCTGCCGTAATCATCGTCGCTCGTGACGCGGAAATACACGTCGCCGTTCGACGCGGCGTAGGCGTGCCCTTTTTGAATCAAGCCTTCGATAAATTGGATGATAAGCGGAATGGTCTTGCTCACCTGCGGGTTAGACGTGGCGGGCAGCACGTTCAAATTTTGAAGGTCGCGCGCGTAATCTTCGATGTAACGCTTTGAAAGCGCAAGCGGATCTTCGCCGAGTTGCTTTGCGCGGTTGATGATCTTATCGTCCACGTCGGTGTAGTTCATCACATATTTGACTGTGTATCCGCGATATTCGAGGTAGCGGCGGATGACGTCGAACACAAGCGCCGACATGGCGTGACCGACATGCGCGTCGTTGTACACGGTCACTCCGCAGACGTACATCTTGACGAGGTTCGGTTCGAGGGTTTGAAATTCTTCGATTTTTCGGGTCAGTGTGTTGTATATTTTTAACATGGGTTCTCTTTCAGAGGCGCTGGGATGCGAACATTCAAAGGCTGTTTATTTTAACCACAGATGGGCGCAGGCGAAAGGTCTTTGCGCGGGCTTTTTTTTCTGCGCGGCGCGTCATTTATACCCCATTTTACGGATTCTAAATTTCTAATCCGCCGCGATAATTTCAAGATCCGCCGCGCTTATCTTCGCGTTTTTCAATTCCTCGAAACTTAATCTGGAATTATCCAAGCCGAATTTTTCCGAGACGCGGCTATACAGCGCGTGATACCCCGCCTTGATCATCGCGCCCCAATTCAAGCCGAGTTGATTTGCAATGTTATGCAACTCCGCAATATCTTCGCCCTCGATTTCGACAAACGTCCCGTACGGAAGTTCGTCGAGCATAATGTGAGTATCGTTCAATTCATACGTTGCGCGGAATTTTTCGTAAAAGACGACGGCGTGAAACCCAAGCGCTTCCAAAAATTGTTTCGCGCTTTCAAAATCCTCCACTGCAAATTCGATTTCCGTGCGGCTTGCCACGCCGTCTTCCATCTCGACGCTTGGACACTTGAAAGTAAGTCGCGCTTTGTCGTCCTGCCGCAATCGCAGCACGCGCTTGTTTTTCCGCAGGTCGCTATCGGACGTATCAAAGCGGAGATTAATTTCATGCGCGCGCGATTGAATTAAATGCGCCTTCAATTCAAGAAGGCGCATTTCGATCTTGCGTAAATTGTTTACATGGAATTTAACTTCGGTTTCGCGTCCGTTCATAAATTACTCGGCAAAAAGATTCTGGAGGGCAAGGCGCAACACATAGCGGATTAGTGCATACTCAGCAGCGTTTGTTTTTGCTCCACGCTTTCGCCCGCTTTCACGCGGATGCGCCCCATCACGCCGTCGCGCGGGGCTTTGAGTTCGTTCTGCATCTTCATCGATTCGAGGATCAGAAGCACCTGTCCCTTTTTCACTTCATGCCCTTCTTCCACAGGCACAGCCACTATAAGACCGGGC
>JAQTWR010000312.1 GCA_028689195.1 Anaerolineales bacterium
TGGTGGCAATCAGCCGGGATCCGTCCATCACGCAGTTTGGCGTCGAACCGCTCTTCGTCGAAACGCGCGGCGGCGTAAAGACCAAAATCCGCGTAAGCAAAATCGCGTCGCAGACGAACGACCTCGCGCTCGCGTTAGCCGCGCCGCGCATCCGCATTCAAGCGCCTGTCCCCGGACATGGCTACGTCGGCATCGAAGTCCCCAACGATGAAATGGCGGTCGTGGCGCTGCGCGATCTTTTGGAAACCGAAACTTATAAGCGCAACGCCAAACCATTAAATTTTGGTCTCGG
The DNA here is from genome assembly GCA_028689195.1 of Anaerolineales bacterium. GTDB lineage: Bacteria > Chloroflexota > Anaerolineae > Anaerolineales > Villigracilaceae > Villigracilis. The sequence goes on from JAQTWR010000312.1 coordinate 293, forward strand.
ACGCGACGTAGCGGATAATCCCATCATCGCCAGCATTGAATCCATGCCGCACGTTTTGATTGCAGGTACTACGGGTTCTGGTAAATCTGTTTGCGTCAATTCGATTCTTACCTGTCTATTGCTCAACAACACCCCCGATGATTTGCGCCTTGTTCTGGTTGACCCCAAGCGCGTGGAACTCACGGGGTACAACGGCATCCCGCACCTGCTGGGACCCGTGGTGGTGGAAATGGATCGCGTCATCGGCGCGCTGCAATGGATGACGCGCGAAATGGACAAACGCTATCATCTGTTCGCGCAGGTCGGTTCGCGCAATATCATTGATTACAACGCAAAGATGAAGACAAAGGGAGAAAAGAAACTTCCGTATCTCGTCGTCATCATTGACGAACTGGCGGATTTGATGATGATTGCGCCCGACGAAACCGAGAAGACCATCACGCGCCTCGCGCAGTTGGCGCGCGCTACGGGCATTCATCTTATCCTCGCCACGCAGCGCCCATCGGTGGACGTGGTGACGGGTCTTATCAAAGCAAACTTCCCCGCGCGTATCGCGTTTGCGGTGGCGTCGAATACCGACAGCCGCGTGATCCTCGACCAGCCCGGCGCGGAAAAATTACTGGGGCGCGGCGATATGCTTTATCAGGCGCCCGAATCTCCTGCGGCTGTGCGTTTGCAGGGCGTGTTTGTTTCCGACCATGAGATACATCGTCTGGTGGAATTTTGGCGCGTACAAGCGGGCGGCGAAGCGCAAAAGCCCGACGAAGATTCTCCCGCCGATTCAATCCCCATGAACGTTCCGCTTAAGCAAACGCCGCTGTGGGAAGAAACCAAAGTGGACGGCGACCCGCTCTACGAAGAATCGATTGAAATCGTCCGCAAAGAGGGGCGCGCATCCGTTTCGATGTTGCAGCGCAGGCTGCGGATTGGCTATACCCGCGCCTCGCGCATTGTAGATATGATGGAAGATAAGGGAATTGTCGGTCCGCCCGAAGGCGGCACGCAAGTGCGCCAGGTGTTGGATTACGGTCAAACCATCCCGCCAAAAGACGACGGGATGTAGTCGCCGCGTTATCCTTCCTTGAAAATCCGCGAGTACGCTTCGGAGGTTTTCATCAAATCGTCGTGAGTTCCCATCGCGGCGATTTTTCCTTTGCGGAAGACGATGATTAAATCAGCCCAGCGGATTTGCGAGAGGCGGTGCGTGATGATGAAGGTCGTGCGCCCGCGCGCGGCGTTGGAGATGGCGCGTTGAATTTTATCCTCGGTGGCGGAATCAATCGCGGAGGTGGAATCATCAAGGATGAGGATGCGCGGGTCGGTGAGAAAAGCGCGGGCAAGCGCAATGCGCTGGCGCTGTCCGCCAGAGAGGGTTACGCCGCGCTCGCCGACGACCGTTTCGTAGGCTTGCTCAAAATCAAGGATAAAGTCATGCGCCTGGGCGGCAATCGAAGCGGCGATAATTTCGTCCTTCGTCGCGTCGGGTTTGCCGAAAGCGATGTTATCGCTGAGCGAGCGCGAGAACAAAAAAATATCCTGCTCGATGATGGAAATTTGCGAACGCAGCGACGCGAGATTCCATTCGCGCGCGTCTACGCCGTCCACAAATACCTGTCCCGCCGTCGTATCGTAGGTGCGATTAATCAATTTGACGAGAGAGGTTTTGCCCGCGCCCGTCTGCCCGACGATGGCGACGGTTTGCCCCTGCCTGACTTTGAAAGAAACGTCTTTCACCACCGCTTCGTCTCCCCCGCCGCTCTCATAGGTAGAGGGGTATTGAAACGAGACATTGCGAAATTCGACTTCGCCGCGAATATTCGCGGAGAGTCCCGCCGCGTTCTGATCCAGATTCGATTCGCGGTTGATGAGTTCCAAAATGCGGCGCGCGCTGGATATCCCCGAAGAGATCAGCGAGTACGCCCAAGTGGACGTGAAGGTGGGAAATTCCAGCAGGCGCAAAAGACCGAAGTATGCGACGACTGCGCCGAGCGTGATGCTGCCCGCGCGAAAAAGCAAAAGCGCGTGGACAAGCCCGCCGGCGTAAGCCGCGCCGAGGAGCAGCATGGCGACGTAACGCGCTTCGAGATCGCCTTGCTGCACAAAGGCGTTTCGCACGCGGCGCGCGTTGGTCACAAAGCGTTCCACCTCCGCGCCTTCCTGCGCCGCGCCTTTCATAATTTCCACGCCGTCCAATGATTCGGAAAGATGCGTGTTCATCTCGCCAAAGGTCGCGCGGACTTCGTCTGTGATGGGCGAAAGGGTTTTGAGATAACGCGCCAGCGCAATAAAATAAATGATCGAGAAAATTGTGGGCGTAAGGAGTAGCGACCAATGATAGCGCGGCGCGGCAATAAATGGCATGACCAAAAACATGAACGAACCCACCACAAGATTTACACCCGGGCTGAACATATAGTTCACTTCGCGCACGTCGTTGGTTGCGCGCGCCATCGTATCGCCGACGGGTTGGAGGCTGTGAAAGGTCATGCTCTTGCCAAGCAGGGAAAGATACGTTTCGTCGCGGATGTCGCGCTCCATGTGCTGCGCCATGAGTTCCGCGCCGAAGTTGCGTCCCAATTGAAGAACGCCGCGAATGATCTGCGAAACGCCGATGGTTAACGCAAGCGGCAGCAATACGGACGTATCGGGATGCGGCTGGGTCATCGCGTTGAAGGCGTCGCCGGTCAACACGGGGACATAGGCGGCGAGCGCGGCGTTCCCAATCGCGCCGATCACGATCATAATGACGATCCACCAATAAGGACGCGCGTGCGAAACAATCCAGCGGAATGGCGCGGCGCGGTTATAGATATTCTTGCGGGTTAATGTAAATTCTGCGGGATGGGGCATGGGCAAAGTATAAGGGATGAAAGATGAATTATGAAGGATGAATGGAAAACAGGAGTGTCTAAAAGGATGGGCTTTCTTTAACGCGAAGGCGCAAAGACGCCAAGCCTCAAAGGTTTCTTTGCGTCTTCGAGTCTTCGTGACTTTGTGTTTAGCCCACAAAGTTAGACACTCTCTGGAAAACAAAAAAAACGAACCTTGAACAAAGTTCGTTTTTTGCAATCGTATAATTCCTAATCACCCAACCCCCAATTACCTTTGCACCCTATTCCTTCGCCAGAAAATCCAACGCTTCTTCCATTGTGTCAAAGAGCGTGAACTGCGCGCGCCCTGTGATTCGCGTAAAACCTGCAAGCAGATGTTTTCTAAATCCGCGCACGCCGACGGTGCAGCGTTTTTTCACATACTTATTGGTCACAGGCACGAGATTCATCAAAGTACGCATGGTCTTTTCGTTGGCAAATGTCCCATCTACATGCGCGATGGATAATACAGAATCAGGCGGTTCAAGTTGAAGTAGTTGAACGACATAATCAGCCTCCGCTTGCACCGCGTCGGCGTCGGCGCTGTAATCGGAAAAATCGGCGATAAATATCCGCGCCCCTTTGTGAGTTATCCAACGTGATTTCATACGGCGCGCTCCTTTTATATTTATTGTAGCATATTCATTTTTCGAGGCAATCTACGGGAGTGGCTAAAAGAATGGGCTTTCATTAACCACGAAGCCACAAAGGCACGAAGACTCAAAGGATTCTTAGCGACTTGGCGGCTTTGCGCCTTTGTGGGTAGCCCACAAGATTAGTCACTCCCCAATCTT
>JAQTWR010000313.1 GCA_028689195.1 Anaerolineales bacterium
GTATTTTTATATGGCGTTTGTGCCATCGTACATTTTGATTCTCGGCGCAACGATTGTTGTGGACTATTTTGCGGGGATTCTTATTGAAGAAGAGCAATCCGCTCGAAAGAAAAAAATATACCTGACTTTAAGTTTGATAGCCAATATCGGCTTTCTCGCGTTTTTCAAATACTTTAATTTTCTTAACTCAAACATAATCGCGCTGGCTGGATTTTTTGGTTGGAATTATTCCGTTGAAAACCTGAAAATCATTCTCCCTATTGGTCTGTCTTTTCATACCTTCCAAGCCATGAGTTACACCATCGAAGTCTTTCGCGGGCATCAAAAAGCGGAACGCCATTTTGGGATTTATGCGCTCTACGTTTTGTTCTATCCGCAGCTTGTTGCAGGTCCCATTGAACGCCCGCAGAATATGCTGCATCAATTTCACGAAGAACATTTCTTTGATTATCAACGTATTACCGACGGTTTGAAATTAATGACTTGGGGCTTATTCAAAAAGGTGGTCATTGCCGATAGGCTCGCGTCTTGGGTCAATCGCTATTATGATAATCCGCAGGGATCTTCAGGTCCCGAATTGATGTTGGCGACAGCATTCTTTGCCGTACAAATTTTCTGCGACTTTTCAGGTTACAGCGATATTGCCATCGGCGCGGCGCAAGTCATGGGTTTCAAATTGATGACCAACTTCAAAAGACCCTACTTCGCGCTTTCCATTTCAGAGTTTTGGAAACGCTGGCACATCTCGCTCTCGACGTGGTTCAGGGATTATCTGTATATTCCGCTGGGGGGCAATCGCGTTTCGCAATGGCGCTGGCAACTCAATCTTTTGATTGTTTTCCTCGTCAGCGGATTATGGCACGGCGCGAATTGGACGTATGTGATTTGGGGATTCCTGCACGGGGTTTACTTGATCGTTGAGATTTACTTCCAAAAAATTTGGAATCTTATCCCCGAAAAAATCCGCGTCTTTCCCCCTGCGTTATTGATCCGCTTTTCGCGGCGAATCATCGTCTTCGCGCTTGTCTGCTATGCATGGATATTCTTCCGCGCCCCTTCGCTTGAATCCGCTGTTTATATTTCGGCAAAAATATTTAGCGGCTGGAGAGACGGCTCTTCTCTTTTGGCGTTGACGCGCTCCATACTCAAGAACTACGAACTGCTGATCACTTTTTTCGCAATCGTTATCATGGAAGTTGTTCATTATTTTCAAGAACGCGGTTCGATTATGACTACGCTTGCCCAAAAACCTCTTGTCTTCCGTTGGACGCTTTACGTTGGGATTTTGACTTGCATACTTATTTTTGGAAGCATCTATTCGGTCCCAACGGATTTTATCTACTTTCAATTTTAGGCTTGAAAAATTTTCAACATGTTTAAACTCGGTTATAAGATGTCTACGCTTGGCATACTCGTTGCGATTGTTGTAGCAGCGATTGTTTTGGCAAGCCCTCACGATACCAATAATTATTTAGCTGCCGCTCGCGACAAACATCGTTTGCTCTATTCGGTCGCTTCGCCTCGAATTATTCTTGCGGGCGGTTCAAATGTCGCGTTCAGTATTGACAGCGCAAAAATTTTAGAACGATTTCATGTGCCGGTGGTCAATATGGGGCTGCATGTGGATATGGGATTGCGATATATGCTCAATGAGATCGCGCCTGCATTAAGGGATGGCGATGTCGTTCTTATCTTTCCCGAATATGAGCATTTTTCTGGTTTGCCTTTGGATGGAAGACCGCTGGAATTGGGGTCGGCGATCAAGTTTTGCCCCGAATGTATTTCAGGAATTACTACGCCGACTCAATTATTCAACGTAGCCGTGGGAATGGTTCAAACTGCGGAAGGCGATATTTTGCGCGGCATTAAAAATTCCAAATCCCATGAAAAGATATACCTTCGTCAGGGATTTGATCAAAACGGCGATATGGTCGCGCACCTTAGGCAATCTGATAAATTAAAGCCAAATAATCATGTGTCCGTGATTACGGCGTTATCGCCAAACTCCGCAATTAATCTGTTGAATTTGTTTTACCAAACGCATCGCGCGGATAACGTTCAAATATTTGTTATATTCCCCGCGATCCCTGTCACTGAATATGAAAATCAGGAAAAAGATTTCGTCGCTTTGTACAATTTGCTCTCCGCCGAGATTGAAATCCCAATTCTTGGCGTGCCGCAGGATTTTCTCTATCCCGAAGATTTTTTCTACGATACGGTTTATCACATGAACCGTGTCGGGCGGGAAGCGCATACAAAAGATATTATTGATATGCTGGTCTCTGAATTTGAAAAATAAAAAAACGCCTCTTCCAGATGGAGGGGCGTTTTTTTTATTTGAAATTTATTCTCAAAACGCAATATCCGGATTCAATCCCTTCAGCGCGTATTCCGCTTTTTGTTTTGCCCATTCTTGAATGTAAACATGCAAGTCGTTCACCGATTCGATCAGCGCATCGGCGAAGGGCGCGAGGTCTTTTGTATTCGAGACGCCCTTCAACACGCCGACGACCAATCCCGCGCCGGCGGCGCGCGCCATCTTCAAGTCAGGGATGGTATCGCCGACGACCATCACTCTCGCGGGGTCAACTTTCATTCGCTCGCAAATCGTCAAGACCATATCGGGCGCGGGTTTGGCTTGGATGCCGTCGTCCGAGCAAACCATTGTGGCGATGTATTCTTCGATGTCGAAGGCTTCTATCATGGCTTGCGTGGGCGCGCGGTCGTCGGTGGTGGCAATGCCGATTTTGATTTTCAATTGATGAATGCTGTCGAATAAAGCGCGCGTATCGGTAAACGGTTTTGCAAGGATTACGGGATCGGGGATGTACCAACCTTCCGCGACGACTTTTTCCGCGTTTTCGGCGCTCAAGCCGAGCGATTGCATGACCTCGACGGTCAGGCGGTATAACAGATGCATGGGCGTCGCCGCCAATTTTCCCGTCGCTAAAACTTTTTTGTTCGCGTCGTCATATCCCATTGCGAGGCATAGCGGATCGCGCACGTCCAGCCCGCTGAGTTGATGCAATTGCTCCGCGAGGTAAATTACCCAGCCGCCCCACATCGCGTCGAAATCAATCAACGTGCCGTCTTTGTCGAAAATAATCGCGTCCGCTTTGAAATTTTTCAATACATTCATGCTGTTCCTTTGCAAACAAAAAGACGAAGCGCTTCGTCTTTTTGTTTATGTTTTTAATTTTGCCGATTATAACCAATAATCGGCAACCTCTTTGGTTTATAATCCGCGAACTTATGAGTAAACAAAAAGTGGTGGTCGCCATGTCTGGCGGCGTGGATTCGTCGGTTGCGGCGGCTTTGCTTAAAGAGCAGGGCTATGACGTGATCGGTATGATGCTGCGCTTATGGTCCGAGCCCGGCAAGGAAGATTCCAATCGCTGCTGCACGCCCGACGCGATGGCGCAGGCGCGGCGCGTTGCGGGGATTTTGGATATTCCCTTCTACGCGGTGGACGCGAAAGACGTTTTCCGCGAGACGGTGGTTCAATATTTTTTAGATGGGTACGCGCGCGGCGAGACCCCAAATCCATGCTTGATGTGCAACCGTCAAATCCGCTGGAGTTTTTTGTTCGACCGCGCGCTCGCGCTCGGCGCAGAGTTTATGGCGACGGGGCATTACGTTAGAAGGATGAAGGATGAAGGCGGAAGGATAAAGTTATTTCGCGCAGCAGATCATGCGAAGGATCAATCGTATGTGCTGCATGTTTTGAATCAGGATAAATTGAAGCGCGCGTTATTTCCTGTGGGCGATTATCCAAAACCTGAAATTCGCGCGATTGCCGAAAAGTTTGGACTGCCCACCGCTTCGCGCAAAGACTCTCAGGATTTATGTTTTCTTGCGGGCGAAGATTACCGCAATTTTTTACAGCGCAACGCCCCTGAAATTCTCGCGCATGGAAATATTGTCACGCAAGACGGCAATGTGGTG
>JAQTWR010000314.1 GCA_028689195.1 Anaerolineales bacterium
AGGTCGAAAAAACGTCCTATGGCGACAAAATTGCGCGCAACCTCGCCCGCGCCGATTTGAAATTCAAAGTCGGCGAATACTTTATTCTGATTGCAGCGTGCGTTCTTGTACTTGGACTTTTTGCGTATTTCATTGGAAACCAGTATGTGGCTTCCGGGGTTATCGGCGCGATAGTAGGCGCTTTCATCCCCGGTTTTTACGTAAAACAAAAACAGAAGCAACGCCTGCAAAAATTTCAAGACCAGCTGGCAGACATGCTCAACTTGATGGTGAACGGCTTGCGCGCGGGCTACTCGACCATGCAGGCGATGGAGTCAATCAGCAAAGAATTACCCCCGCCAGTCTGCGATGAATTCCGCCGCGTTGTCCAGGAAATGCAAATCGGCATCACGATGGAAACCGCATTGGATAATTTATTGAGGCGTATTCCAAGCCCCGATCTTGATTTTGTGATTACGGCGATCAACGTGCAGCGCGAGGTCGGCGGCAATCTTTCCGAAATTTTGGACAGCATCTCGTTTACCATCCGCGAGCGCGTCCGCATCAAAGGCGAAGTGCGCGTATTGACTTCTCAAGTGCGCGCCTCAGGCGCGGTGCTTTCCCTCATCCCAATCGGTCTCGCCTGCATCCTGTGGTTCATCAGTCCTCAATATATTATGCACATAACGGACGGGGATGAAATGTTTGGCTGGTGGTGTACGCCGGTGATCATTTTTGTCATTCTCAGTTTGATTGCCATTAGTTACTTTATTATGCAGAAAATCGCCGATATCGAGGTGTAACCATGTTCGTCATTTATATTCTGATCGGGCTTGTTGTTCTGGGCGGAATCGCCGCTCTCGTATTTTACGGGCTGCGCCTTTCCAGCCAATCTAACGACGATAATATAGACCCCGTCATGGCTCGTCTCGCCGAGGCGACCCAGCGCGGCGAAATGGTTTCCCTTGAAGAAGCCGAGCTGCAGCAGCCGTTTGTCGAGCGCGTTGTCGTCCCGCTCATTAAAAAAATCGGCGAAATTTCCGCGCGGTTTACGCCGCAAAAATTACTGCAAGAAACGACGCTTAAACTGGAATTGGCTGGCAACCCCGGGCGCATTGACTCGGCAACTTTCTTGGCGACGCGTTTTGTAGTTTCCGCAATCTTTGGCGGCGCGTTGCTGATGATTTCAACCTTGTCAAAAAACGACTGGTCTATCGGAAGAATCGTTCTCACCGTTGTCGGATTTGCCGTTTTGGGATTTTTCTTCCCGCAGCTTTGGCTGCAAGGCAGAATCAACGCGCGACAGCTCGAAGTCCGCAAGGCGATGCCGGACGCGCTCGACTTGTTGACCATCTGCGTGGAAGCCGGTTTAGGTTTCGACGCCGCCATGTCGAAAGTCAGCGAGAAATGGGAAAATGAGCTCTCGATCATGTTCGGACGTTGCATCCGCGAAGTGCAATTGGGGAAACCTCAACGCGAAGCCCTGCGCGATATGGCAGACCGCATTGGGCTTCCCGAACTCACCAGTTTTGTTGCGGCTGTAATCCAAAGCCAGATTCTAGGCGTGAGTTTATCGAAGGTGTTGCGAATTCAATCCGATCAAATGCGAATGAAGCGCCGCCAGCACGCGGAAGAATTGGCGCATCAAGCCCCCGTCAAAATGATTATCCCCATGACCTTTTTGACCTTCCCGACGATCTTGCTTATTTTAACAATCCCTGCGGGCTTTCAGGTGGCGGGTTCTTTTAGATAATTTAACTTTCAAAAGAAAGGTGGCTTTTGAAAAAACAACCTTTGCCGTATTTGATGTACAGGTCTTTATGGTACGCGCTTGACCTGCTCTTTCCTCCCTTGTGCGGCGGGTGCGATAAACTTGGCTCGCGGTGGTGCGCGGATTGCCAACGTAGTGTGATAACTTTATCTGGAATAGTTTGCGATGTGTGCGGTCTTCCGCAGGATGTTGCAGGCGTTTGCGACGCCTGCCGCGCGGATAGACCGCATTTCCGCGCATTAAGGGCGTGGGCGGTTTTTGATACTTCTCTTCAGCGCGCCCTGCATAAACTGAAATATAAACGCGATATATCCATGGGCGACGCCCTTGCCGCGCAGATGACCGATTTCGCGCAAGGCTTAAATTGGCGCGCGGATATACTCGTTCCCATTCCGTTAGGGAAACAAAGACTCAAAGAAAGGGGATATAATCAAGTTGGAATGATTGCAAAGCCGCTTGCTATGGCGTTGAATATGCAATATGCGCCGCGCGGATTGACGCGCTGTAAAGAGACGCGTTCGCAGGTGGGGCTGTCTAAACGAGAACGTAAGGAAAATATCAATGGGGCGTTCCAAGCATGGAAAGGGGTGAGCGGAAAAAACGTCATCGTGTTTGACGATGTCTCAACAACCGGATCAACTCTATCATCCAGCGCCGACGCGCTGCTTTCTGCGGGCGCAAAAGAAGTTTACGCGTTGACAGTCGCGCGCGCATTGCCTCATCATGGATTGAAGCATGCGTGAGCGTTGTGTTCACAACTTTTCATCCCAATAAGGAGGACTCTATGTCCAACAAAGTGGAAGTTCAGACACGCAATATCCGTTTGACCGAAAAAATTGACGAGTATGTTAACAAGAAGGCAGGCAATTTGGATCATTACCTGCCCGCCATCGAAGAAGCGCGCGTGGAACTCTCGCATTATAAAGCGGCGCGCGACGCCAACGACCGCAATGTGGCGCAGATTACCGTTTATGGCAAAGGCTTTACGCTGCGCTCTGAAGTTCGCAGCGACGAAGCGCTCGCCGCCTTCGACTCTGCGCTGGATAATATGCAAAGGCAGATCGAACGGCACAAAGGCAAACATCATCGCGGGCGCGGCGACGGGCGTTCCGCAGCCGAAGTGGCGGAAGAAATTATTGACGAAGAGACGGGCGAACTTTCCCCGCTTGTCGCGCGCCGTAAAAAATTCATGTTATATCCAATGACCGAAGACGAAGCGATTACGCAAATGCGCGACTTGGAACACGATAACTTCTTTGTCTTTTATAATGCGGAGACCAGCAGAATCAACGTGCTGTACCGCAGACGCAACGGCAGTTATGGTTTGATTGAACCCGAACTCGGCTAGAATCGGAAACGAAAAAACTGACCCGACGGCTGTCGGGTCAGTTTTTATTTTGGAGCGAAAATGGAATTTGACGATATGAAAGACGACGCCAACGGCGCGGATATAGACGACGCGGTGATTCAAGACGCCGTGACAAACATATTGAACGCGGTTGGCGAAGACCCGCAGCGCGAGGGACTGCAATTGACGCCGCGCCGCGTGGCGCGCATGTACCACGAATTGCTTGGCGGTTACGCTATGGACTCCAACGCAATCGTCAACGGCGCGCTTTTCGAAGTTCAATACGACGAAATGGTGCTTGTGCGCGACATCGAATTCTTTAGCCTGTGCGAACATCACATGCTGCCCTTCATGGGGCGCGCGCATGTCGCTTATATTCCCGACGGCAAAGTTTTGGGCTTGTCTAAAATTCCGCGCATTGTGGATATGTACGCGCGCCGCCTGCAAGTGCAGGAGCGCATGACGCGCCAGATCGCCGACCTTTTACGCGACCTGCTCAAGCCGCAGGGCGTGGCGGTTGTGGTGGAAGCCATGCACTTGTGTTCGATGATGCGCGGCGTAAAGAAGCATGACGCGCGTATGACCACGTCTGCGATGCACGGCGCGTTCAGAGCCAACCTTGCCACTCGGCAGGAATTTTTAGCGAATATCTCGCGCGGCTCTTCGCCGTTGCAGATTTAACGGCGCGATTAATGCCGCGCTGCGCGTTCAATTTCCACGCCGACGGATTCCGCTTCAGAGACTGCGCCGGGTTTATCCACCCTGATAATTACTTTCGATACTTTGGGTTCTTGCAGGCATATTTCGGCTAAATCGTTTGCCAGCGCTTCCACGGTCATCC
>JAQTWR010000315.1 GCA_028689195.1 Anaerolineales bacterium
GCGGCGTGAGTCCGTCTGCCATTGTGGTGGTCGGGCTATTTTCGTAGCGGTAAATGCGAGCCACTTCTTCAAGCACATCCGCAAGACCGATAACGCCGTCGCTGATGTCAAGACGATAGGAGGGAGTCGTAACTTGTAACTTGTCGCCTGTAATCTCGCATTTGAATTCGACGCGTGAAAGCAATTCGGCAATTTGTTCGAGAGTCAACTCAATGCCAAGTAAACGCTTCACATCTTGCGCGGTGACAGTGATAGTCGGGTCATTCGGCTTGAGCGGATACGAATCCACCAAGCCTGCCGCAATCTTGCCGCCGCTCCACTGTGCCATGTAATACAAGCCGAGCGCCACGCCCTTGTCGGACATATCGGGGTGAACGCCACGCGAGAAACGGAACGAAGCCTCAGAAGGAAGATTATGCTGCTTCGCTGTGCGGCGAATGTTGATGAAATTCCATGCCGCGCCTTCGAGCAAAACATTCGTTGTGCTTTGTCCGCGCTGGGCGATCTTGCCCTGCTGCAACTCGCCCGCTTTCATCTCGATGCCTGTCGCGTCGAGGACTTCTTTCGAAGCGTCGTACACTTCGCTCTCTTCGCCGCCCATCACGCCCGCGAGCGAGAGCGATCCTTTTTCATCGCACACCAGCACGTTACCCGATGTAAGCGCGCGTTCATTGCCATCGAGCGTCTTGAGTTTCTCGCCTTCGGCAGCGGTGCGCGTAATGATTTTTATTTTCTTTTCGCCCGCGCGTTGCTTCAACACGTCATAATCAAATGCGTGCAGCGGCTCGCCAAGTTCGAACATGGCGTAGTTGGTCGCGTCCACGATATTGCTGATGGGACGCACGCCCGCAAGTTTGAGTCTGCGCTGAATTTGATACGGGCTGGGCTTGATCTCCACGTCGCGGATGAGTCCCACCACAAAGCGCGGATTCAATTCGGGGGCGGTGATTTCAATTTCGACGAGGTCCTTGACAGTTGGCGGTTGGTTGTTGACAGCGGTCTGTCGTACATTGTCCATCGTCTTAAGTTTGCGCCCAAGCAGCGCCGCCAATTCCCGCGCCACGCCAATCACGCTTGCCGCACGCGCCATATTCGGCAGGATGGAAATATCCAGCACGGCGTCGCCCATGTAATCGGCAAGCGGCATTCCAACCGGCGCGTCGTCGTCAAAGATGATGATGCCGTCATGTTCTTCCGCGATGCCGAGCTCTTTTTCCGAGCAAACCATCGAGTACGAATCCACGCCGCGAATCTTCGCACGTTTGAGCGTCATCAAATTCCAGCCATCGGCGTGACCATCGTACAAGACCGAGCCTTCTTTGGCATACGCCACTTTGATCGGCTTTTCGAGTTTGCCAGCGCCTTTCAAGTGGAAGATGTTCGGCGCGCCGGTGAGGACAACCTGCTCCTGCTGACCGTCATACAAATCAAGCAAAGTCAACTTGTCCGCATTGGGATGCGCCTTCACCTCGCGGATTTCCGCGACAACAAGTTTTTCCTTGTCCCATGCAATGCCTGTGGTTTTGAACTCGTGCTTCTCGCCTGCGGCATAAACCGGCATGGGCAGTCCCGCGTAGTGAATCTCATCCACTTCGAGACCGGAGAGAGTCAATTTTCGGGCAATGTCTTCAACGGAAAGTCCGTCTAAATCAATGAAGTCTTTTAACCAAGATAAGGGTAGTTTCATGTTTCCTCTTTCGATAACAGGTAATCAGGTAATTAGGGAATAGGTAATTAGGACTCAGGGTTGGCGTCGTAGATGACTGGGGCTTCGCGTACAGGATGATTGGCGCCAGGTTCGGTTGCTCCGCGCTTGCTTTCTTTGAGAAAACCGATATAACCGCTAATCATCCTTCGCAGTTCCACAATTTCAGTATCGAGCCGTTTATAAGTCTCGTCATCCAAGTAACCAAGTTTGTGTGCCAGCGTCAAATGGCTAAAAGTTTCTTCCAGAGAACCTCTTGCGATGTAGCAAAAGCGAATGCTCTCCTGAAAATAAAATCTTCCATAGCCTTCTGCGATATTTGCAGGGATACTTTGCGATGAGCGGCGCAACTGGTCAACCAGCGACCATTTTTCTTGGGTAGGTAATTTTGGAAGAATGGTTTTGCAAACTTCAACAGCAAAGGCAAGCGACTTCTGCCAAACCAGTAAAGTCTCCAAGCCTTTATCCTCTGTTCGCGCCATAGCAACCTCCATCCATCCTAATCACCTAATACCTGATTCCTAATCACTCATTAAAACTGCTCCAAGAATCTGACATCGTTACCCCAGAAATAACGAATGTCGTTGATCTTGTTGCGCAACATCAACTGGCGTTCAGGTCCCATACCAAAGGCAAAGCCTGTGTAACGCTTGGGATCATATCCGCCGTTTTGCAGCACAACCGGATGCACCATGCCGCAGCCGAGAATCTCCAGCCAGCCGGAATTTTTGCACACGCCGCAGCCTTTTCCGCCGCAGACAAAACATTCGATGTCCATTTCAGCGGATGGCTCGGTGAACGGAAAATACGAGGCGCGGAATCTGACTCGCGCGTCCTGACCAAACATGCGGTGAGCAAAATCCGCGAGCGTGCCTTTTAAATCCGCGAAGGTGATTCCCTCGCCCACGGCGAGTCCTTCCACCTGATTGAATTGAATCTCCGAGCGCGCGGTGATCTGCTCATAGCGGAAGCACATGCCCGGCAGCGCGATGCGAATCGGCGGCGGGTTCTGCGGGTTCATCGCGGACGCTTCGCGCATGGCGCGGATCTGCCCGGGCGACGTGTGCGTTCTCATCAACAGCGGATTATCGCCGCGACCTTGCGTCTCGACGTAAAACGAATCCTGCATTTCGCGCGCGGGGTGATGCAGCGGAAAATTCAACGCCTGAAAATTCATGTCATCGCTTTCGACTTCGCGCGAGGTGTAAACCTGAAAACCCATTTCCGCGAGAATATCGAGGACGCGGCGCAGTTGCTGCGTGGCAGGATGCAGCCGCCCGATGTTGACTCCGCGTCCGGGCAGGGTCACGTCAAGTTTTTCTTCCGCGAGCGATTTCGCCAGCGCGGCATTTTTCACCTGCGCGGATTTTTCCTCCAGCGCGGATTCGAGCGCGACCTTGACTTGATTCGCGGCTTGACCGACGGCGGGACGTTCCTCTTTTGAGAGTTTGCCCAACCCCGCAAAGACGCTCATCAGCGGCGAACTGCGCCCCAACTGCGCCACGCGCCATGCCTCCAGCGCGGCAGGGTCTGCAACAGATTGCAGAGAATCCAGCGCGTTCTTTTCGATTTGATTTAATTCATCCAACATAAAGCCTCCGAGTATTCGTCATTGCGAGCGCGAAGCGCGAAGCAATCTCCAAGTTAGCAAGGGGATTGCCTTGTCGTTGCTCTGCTCCTCCTCGCAATGACGGTGATTAACAAAAAACCTCCCGTCCACAATGGGACGGGAGGGGAATTCCCGCGGTGCCACCCAAATTCGTCACGCAATGTGACGCGCTTTGCGCTGACTAACATCAGCCTCTCGCATAACGTGGAGAAAACGGTTTACACTACCAACGTGACCCTAAATTACTGGAACACTGAATCACATCTTCACATAAACGGCTCAAGAGGGAACTTCGACTGGTTTCGGGCGGGCGCAATTTCACCGATTGCTTTGCGCGTCTCTGGCGGCTTCCGCCAATTTACTTTCCTCTGTCACAGCCTTTGATTTAATTGCCGTAATTATCTGCGGAATCGGGGTGGTGTCAAGGCGCAAAATATTTATGATGTTGCGCAAGCAAAAATCTGTGACATTTGTCAGGTTACTATTCATGTTATATGTTAGTATCATATTCGATATGGAGCCTAGAACTCACGACCAAATCATCAATGAAGTCTTGCATCACATCCAAACCGACCCGCATAAACAGGCGACGGGGCTTTCGGATTTTATTCTCGGCGCGCAG
>JAQTWR010000015.1 GCA_028689195.1 Anaerolineales bacterium
AAACAGGAGAAAACTGCCAAAGGCGGTATCCGTGCCAAACAGTTCCAAGCCGCACTGAGAGAAGATTACCTCCTCAAAGTCCTCGCAGCTGGCAATTAAGATGCGATTGCCCTGACAAACCTAAAGTCATATATCAAACGTTCGCTTTTCAAGACTATAATTGAACACATTCTATTGCACAGGAGAATTAACGCATGTCGAACGTTTATGAATCCAAGCATCCGCTCGTTGCCCACAAACTCTCGCGCCTGCGCGATAAAAACACCGAACCCAAGAAGTTCCGCGAACTCGTTCGAGAAATTGCGGGACTTCTCGCGTATGAATCCACAGCCGATTTGTTAACCGTTCCGCGCGAATTGGAAACGCCTCTGGCAAAAATGACTGGCGCGGAACTTCAAGAAAAAATCGGGCTTGTCCCCGTCTTGCGCGCGGGACTGGGTATGGTGGAAGGATTTTGGGAACTCATGCCCAGCGCGGAAGTTTGGCACATCGGGCTGTACCGCGACGAACATACGCTCAAGCCTGTGGAATATTACAACAAGTTACCCATCGAACCGCGCGTGTCGGTATGCATCATCCTCGACCCCATGCTCGCAACCGGCGGCTCGGCGACCGCAACCGCCGACGTGCTAAAACGCTGGGGCGTGAAGAAAATAAAATACGTGGGACTCATCGCCGCCCCCGAAGGAATCAACGCGATGCAAACCGCGCACCCCGATATTGATATTTACACCGCCGCCATAGACGAAAGACTCAACGAACGCGCTTACATCCTGCCGGGACTCGGCGACGCGGGCGATAGGCAATTCGGGACGGGATGATCGGCTGTCGGTATCCAGTCAGAAGGAGAGAAAATGTTACTCGACGCAAGTATTGTCCTAGCCGCCCTCGTGATTGCATCCATCGTATACTTTTACTTCCGCGACCAGGAAATGATTGGCGGCTTAAAGGAATTTCTCAAAGAAGGACAATATAAATCAAGAATCGAGCCGCCCATCAAAACCCCTTTTATATACAAAAAACTTTTCAAAATCGCCAGCTATGACGGGCGACTAAAAACCGATATGCCCTATACCCTCATCCTCGGCATACGCGCCGCAGGCGAAGGCAAAGACCGCGTCCTTTATCAGTACGTCGGTTTTTACCTCCAGCCGCAAAACCAACTGAGCGACGAGTGGTTAAACGGATGGAAACATAAAGTCGCCGAGCGCGGAGACGGCTGGGCGGCAAAATCAAATATGGAAAAAATAGAAAATATCTGGGGAAGCAAAGGCGCGCCCGATAACCTCCCCATCCGCGCCGACCGGGTAAACGGCGGCGTCATCCTTGCATGGAATGGACTGCACACCCGCGAACACATCGAAGCGCGGATCAACGACGTGATGGCTTCACTATAAAAATGAGGAAACATGGAAAATAAAAACTCTTACGATCTCAAGTCCGTTAAACTTCCGTATCTTGCGGGCGGCGCGTTAAAGTTTTTCGCGTCGCTGGTCGAGGGAAATTTGCGCGGCGCATTGATGCCCAGCCTGCTTGAAAGCGCGGGCATTAACTGGCTGCGAAAACAAACTTTCGTAGAAGCGCCCACGCACCTGCCGATCCATTACACAGGCGAATTGCAAACAGAATCTTCATCTGTTTCTGAAAATGAATTTCCCCAAAAATCATCCGCGACAAAGGGATTTCAATTTACGAGCGTACACGACCTTGCAAAAGCCTACCGCGACGGAACCGTCACGCCGGAGCAGGTTGCCAGAAAAGTTTTAGACTCGATCAAAGAAAACGATTCGAGCGGCGCGCCGCTAAAAGCCTTCACCGCAATTTACGCCGAAGACGTAATGCGACAGGCGCGCGAATCCGCCGCGCGAATCAAAGCGGGCAAAGCGCTGAGCGTCTTCGACGGCATTCCCGTTGCAATCAAAGACGAAGTGGATATGACCCCGTATCCCACCACAGTGGGAACTTCATTTCTGGGAAAAGAACCCGCGCAGGAAGATTCAACCGTCGTCGCAAGACTGCGAAACGCGGGCGCGGTATTGATCGGTAAAACCAACATGCACGAAATCGGGATCAACGTCACGGGGCTGAACCCGCATCACGGCACAACGCGCAATCCGTACAACGCCGATCACTTCACCGGCGGCAGTTCAAGCGGATCGGCAACGGCGGTCGCGGCGGGCTTCGTGCCCTTCGCCATCGGCGCGGATGGCGGCGGTTCGATTCGCATCCCCGCTTCGTTTTGCGGCGTCGTAGGACTCAAATGTACCTTCGGGCGCGTCAGCGAGTTCGGCGCATTTCCGCTGGATTGGAGCGTCGCGCATATTGGTCCGCTTGCCGCATCCGCAACCGACGCGGCGCTGGCGTACGCGCTCATCGCGGGACCCGATACAAAAGACAAAATTTCATTACACCAGCCTTTGCCGACCTTGCAAGGCTGGGATAACCTCAACCTTAAAGGATTGAAACTCGGCGTATACAAAGAATGGTTCGCACACGCAGAAAAAGAAGTTGTCGCCGCGTGCGAAGCCATGCTGAAACAATTTGAATCCATGGGTTGCGAAATTGTTGAAGTGGTCATTCCGAATCTCGAAGCGAATCGCATCGCGCATAGCGTGACGATCTTAAGCGAAATGGCGCAGGCGATGAACGAAACTTACGACAAACATCACCGCGAGCACGGCTTGGATGTGCGCGTGAACCTCGCGCTCGCGCGGCAATTCACCGCCACAGATTACGTCACCGCGCAGAGAATCCGCACGCGGATGATGAATCACTTTGCCGACGCGTTCAAAAACGCGGATGTGATTCTCACGCCCGCCACAGGAATCGCCGCGCCGCAAATCAAATCTGGCGCGCTGCCCGCTGGCGAATCGGATTTGACCACCACTATCGAAATTATGCGTTTTGCCACCGCCGCAAATTTGACGGGACTTCCCGCGATTAGTTTCCCCGTTGGTTACACACAAAAAGGATTGCCCATCGGCTTGCAAGTCATCGGCAAAGCATGGGACGAGAAAACCTTGCTGCGTTTGGCGCTAGCCGCCGAGCAGGTTGTTGAACGCAAAGAGCCGCAAACGCATTACAAAATTTTATAATACGCAAATGACGGTCGCTTACAAAGTGACCGTCATTTTATTACGCGATGAAACGCCGCGATATTTTCTGCCACAGAAAGTTTCCCACCAAAGACCGCGCTGCCCGCAACAAGAACCGTCGCGCCCGCGTTGATAACTTCTTTAGCGTTTTCCGGTTTGACTCCCCCTTCCACTTGCAACCATGCTTTTGAATTAATTGAATCCAACATCTTGCGCAATCGTTTAATTTTATCTGTGCTGGATGGAATATAACTTTGTCCGCCAAAACCCGGGTTGACCGACATCACGAGCGCGAGATCAACTTGAGGCAGGATTTCTTCCAAAGCGGTTAGCGAGGTCGCGGGGTTCAGCGTCACGCCCGCCTTGCATCCCAATTCTTTGATGTGTTGAATCGTGCGATGTAAATGCGGACAGGTTTCCACTTGCACGGTAATGCTGTTCGCGCCCGCGCGCGCAAAATCTTCAAGAAAATTATCGGGATGTTCGACCATTAAGTGAACGTCTAAAATCGCGCCAGTCTCCACGCTCAAAGGACGCAACGCCGCGACAACCAGCGGACCAAAACTAATATTCGGGACGAAATGTCCGTCCATCACGTCAACGTGCAGCCAATCTACGCCAGCCGAAATCGCTTCGCGGACGTGAGATTCAAGGCGGGCAAAATTCGCGGCAAGAATCGAGGGGGCAAGTTTTATCATGTGAAATTCCTTTGGCGTGATGCGTAGTTCGGGATTCGTAAAATGACTTACAAATTGTAATCGCATTTATAAAATTCCAATACGCGGGTGATAGAATAACGAGGTAATCAAGTTTTATTCATCCTTCATAATTCATCCTTTCCCCCATGCTCCCTTCCAACCTCCTCCCCGATTTTCGCGTCCGTCAACGAGATTATTTACTCGAAATTTCGCGCCTCTTAACGCAAGAATTGGATATTGAAAAACTGCTCGCGCGGATTTTGCGCGTGTCCATCGAAATGCTCGCAGGGCAAGCGGGACTCATCGCGCTGAAACAACCCGAAGGCTGGCGCGTCTCTGCCGCGCACGGAATCGCGCCCGCGTTTATGAGTTACCTCGAACCGCTGCTCGCCGAAGAAATTGTCAGCGAGTTGGATGTGCGCGAGCTCAATCGCATGTTGAAAGAATTGACCTACACCGCCAGCATGGGGCTGCTCAACGGAACGGGACTGCCGCTCGCCGCGCATGGAAAAGTCATTGGCGTGATTTTTATCTTCCGCAACTACGCGGATTTGTTCACGCATAACGACCGCGTGCTGTTGCAATCCTTTGCCGATCAAGCCGCCATCGCGGTCTTCAACGCGCAACTTTACGGGCAGGTCTCCTACGAGAAGCAAAGACTCGACGCGCTTTTAGATTCCGCCGCCGATGGGATTCTGATCCTCGACGCGAATCTAAATATCGAACGATGCAACGCCGCGTTTGAAAAACTCTACGAACTAACGCGCGATGAAATTGTCGGCAAGGGTCACAAAGAAATCGTAAAGTGGAAAAAAGAACCGCAGGGAATCACGCTCGAAGAATCCGTGCAAAGCGGATGGCCCCCAACGCCTAACGCCACGCTTTACGTGGAAGGCGATCTTAAACGACCGTCGCCGATTCCCTTGCCCGTGGGAATCACTTACGCGCCGCTGCTTTCCAATGAAAATAAATTACGCAACATCATCGTCAGCGTGCGCGATATTACGCATTTTAGAAACGCGGATGAAATCAAAGCCACGTTTATCTCCATCGTCAGTCACGAACTCCGCACGCCTGTCGCGCTCATCAAAGGCTACGCATCCACGCTGCGCCGCGACGACGCGAAATGGGACAAGCGCACCATCAGCGATTCGCTGGCGGTGATCGAAGAAGAGGCGGATCGTTTATCGAAAATGATTGACGATTTATTGGACGCGTCGCGTTTGCAAGCGGGCGGATTGAGCCTCAATCAATCGGATGTGGCGCTGCCGAATCTCGCGGCGCGTATTGTCGAGCGCTTCGCGGCGCAATCGCCGAAGCATCGTCTGGTAACGGACTTTCCTTCCAACTTCCCCGTCATCATCGGCGACGAGACGCGCATTGAACAGGTCATCGCGAATCTTGTATCCAACGCGTTGAAATATACGCCCGAAGGCGAGATCAAAATCAGCGGAACGGCGCGCCCCGAGCAGGTCATCATCTGCGTCAGCGATGAAGGCAAAGGCATCGCCGCGCAAGACCTGCCGCACATCTTCGACCGTTTCTATCGCTCGACCACTGCCGTCAAACACACCAAAGGCGCCGGGCTGGGACTTTACCTCGCGCGCGCCATCGTCGAAGCGCACGGCGGAAGAATCTGGGCGGATGCGGGCGCAAGTACGGGGGCAAGGATTTATTTTTCGCTGCCGCGTTGAATCTTCAAATGGTAAAATAACTCATCATTTCCAATCAAAAAAAGGAACCTATGGCAACCTCAATCCCCCCTCGCAGTAAGGTCGACAAGAAATATACATGGAACGCGGAAAGCGTTTTCAAAACCCAAAAGGCATGGGAAGCGGAAGTTAAAAGCGTCCTCGGCGAACTGCCGAACGTCAAAAAATACGAAGGCAGGCTAGGCGAAAGCGCGGATACTCTCGTCGAAGCGTTTGACGCGCTGGAAGCGTTGATGAAGCGCGTCATGCATGTTTTTGTGTACGCGGGTTTTTCATACAACGTGGATACCACCGATCAAAATGCCGCGGCAATGTTCGGCAAAGCGCAAGCCATGTATGGTCAAGTGGCGGGCGCAGTTTCCTTCATCAACCCCGAACTGCTGAAAATTGGGAAATCCAAATTAAACAAATGGATGAAGCAAAATCCCAAACTCGTGGTGCAGGCGCATAACATTGACAATCTGTTCCGCAAACAGGCGCATGTGCGCTCCGCCGAGGTGGAAGAATTGCTCGGCATGGTCAGCGACCCGCTGGGCGGCGCGGGCAACAGTAGCAGCATGTTGACCGGCGCGGATTTCAAATTCGCGCCCGCGGTAGACAGCAAAGGCAGGAAGATCGAAGTCACACAGGGAAACTTCCACACTTCGTTGATGGAACATCCCGACCGCAAAGTGCGCCAGACCGCCTTCGAGAGTTATATGGATAAGCATCTCGAATTCAAGAACACGCTCGCCGCAAATTTGACGACTTCCATCAAAGCCAACGTTTTTTATTCGCAAGCGCGCAAACATGAAAATTCATTGTCCGCGTCGCTTTTTGAAAACAACATCCCCGTCGAAGTTTTTCACAATCTAATCAACACGTTCAAAAAACATTTACCCACATGGCATCGCTATTTCGAACTTCATCGCAAAGCGCTAAAGTTGAAAGAAATTAACTATTACGATATGTGGGCTCCGATGGCGCAAAAGAAAACCAAAGTGCCTTATGAAAAAGCCGTCGAATTAATCTGCGACAGCCTCGCGCCGATGGGCAAAGACTATACCGATACCATTCGGCAGGGCGCGCTCAAAAACCGCTGGGTGGACGTGTATCCCAACAAGGGAAAATCCAACGGCGCATTCTCGTGGGGCGCGCCGGGAACCTATCCCTTTATTATGATGAGTTACACCGATGAAGTCGGCAGCATGAGCACGCTCGCGCACGAACTCGGTCACTCGATGCACTCGTATCTCACGTGGAAGAATCAGCCGCTCGCGTATGCCGAATATTCATTATTCGTCGCAGAGGTCGCGTCGAATTTTCATCAAGCCATGATGCGCGGACATTTGCTCAAAACCGTTACGGATAAAAATTTCCGCATTGCGTTGATCGAAGAAGCCATCGGCGGAAATTTCTTCCGATATTTTTTCCAGATGCCCACCCTCGCGCGCTTTGAACTTGAAACGCATCAGCGCGTCGAGCGCGGAGAATCCCTGACCGCCGATTCGATGATCGACCTGATGGCAGATTTATTCGCCGAAGGATTCGGTCCCAAAGTCAAAGTGGATCGTCCGCGCGTCGGGATGGTCTGGTCTACGTTTGGGCACCTGTTCTCGGATTATTATGTGTATCAATACACAACGGGAATATCCGGCGCGCACGCGTTGTCAGGAAGAATACTGCGCGGCGAACCCAACGCGGTGGAAGATTATCGCGGATTCTTGAATTCAGGTTCGTCCGTTTATCCGCTGGATGTATTGAAGAAAGCCGGCGTCGACCTCGCCACTCCGAAAGCCATCGAAGAAACCTTCGCGGTTATGGAAAATTATATTGATCAACTAGAAGAACTGGTTGGTTAGTCTTCTAGTCTGCTGGTCTTCTAGACCACTAGACCACTAATTCTAAAATCGGAAATAAATAATGCCTCAAACTCAAATCTCATGTCCCCGTTGTAAACAAACCATCCCCGCCAACGTCGAGCAACTTTTTGACGTGACGCAGGATCCAGCCGCCAAGCATCGCCTGCTCAGCGGACAATCGAACCACGCCCACTGCCAACTCTGCGGATACGAAGGTCGCCTCGCAACGCCCGTTGTTTATCACGACAACGAAAAAGAATTGCTGCTCACCTTCTTCCCGCCCGAGTTGGGAATGTCGGTCAACGAACAGGAAAAGTTAATTGGTCCGCTCATCAAGCAAGTGATGGACCGCCTGCCGCCTGAAAAGCGCAAAGGCTATTTGCTCAAAGCGCAAGCCAACTTCACTTACGAATCCATGATCGAAACCATTTTGATCAAAGACGGCATCTCGCCCGATGCGCTCAAAGAGCAGCAGGAGCGCGTGAAATTCATCGAGCGTTTGATGCAAACCACTACTGCCAGCGTCCGCTCTGAGATGATCAAGCAAAACGAAAAAATCATTGACGAGCAATTCTTCTCTCTGTTCAGCCGCATCGCGCAAAACGCCATGCAAGGCGGGCAGGAACCCATTGCGCGCGCGTTAATCGAATTGCAAAAACAACTTCTGGATGAAACCAAATTCGGGCGCAAATTAAAAGAAACCGTCGCAGAAATGGAAGCCGCGACAAAGACCCTGCAAGACGCGGGGAAAAGCCTGACGCGCGAATTGCTGCTCGACTTCGTAATCGCCGCGCCAACCGATGAGCGCATCCGCGCGTATGTTTCCCTCGCGCGCAACGGCATGGATTATGTCTTCTTCCAGAATCTCACCGAGAAAATAGAAAAATCATCGGGCGAAGAAAAAACGCGCCTCGAATCCATCCGCGAAAAATTGCTGGGTTTCGTCGCCGAAGTGGATAAGCAAATGGAAGCGCGTCTCAAACAAGCGCAGGAATTTGTCGAGTCGCTGCTCGCGCAGGATGATATTGAGAAAGCCACGCGCGAAAATCTTGAAAACTTCACGCAGGATTCTGTAGAAATCGTCAATCAGCTTTTGCAGGAGGCATCGCAAAAGAACGACTATGCGCGCATGGGCAAATTACAAAAAATGGCGCAAGTCTTGCAGGAAGCCAGCGCCCCCCCGCCAGAGATTGCCTTCATCGAGCAACTGCTTCAAGCGCCCGACGACGCAGCCGTCGAGAAAATGCTCGCCGACAACGACGCGATGATCAACAATCAATTTGTCGAAGCGCTCAGCGGATTGGTCGCGCAAATGGAAGCGCAGGACAATCCCGAAGCCAAAGCGCTGGGCGAAAGACTCAGCGAGGTGTATAAAATCGCGCTGAGATATTCGATGAAAAAACAGATGTCACAGCAATAAAATAAAAAGTCCTGAAAGTTTACGCTTTCAGGACTTTTTATTTCAGAGAAAAACAATTTCCTATTGCTGGTCGCGATTTACGCGAATCACCTTCTGTGAAAGATCATATTCTTTGCGAAGCGCTTCGTCAATTCGATTTGCGAATCCAGAAAAATCAGGGTCAAAAGTGCAAGCGACAATTCCAACATGCTGTTGGTTTTGTTTATGCAGATTAATAAAGTGACGACGATTCAATGTGAGCAAAATCCGCTTTTCCTTATTAGCAAAAGCCAATACGTCTTCATCGGACATAGATTGATTCGCTTTGCCAGTTTCTTGAATCGTCAGCACATCATGCCCAAGATTACGAAGCCTTTCCACAACGGGCAACGGAAAATTTTCATTGGAATACAAACGCGCCATCACGCTTCCTCGTTTGCGCGTATCTGCAAATCAATCTCTTTGCGATGACTGCGCTCGTATGCCCATGCGTTTGCTAAATCTTCAGCGCGCAACGTGGGATAGGACAAAAGTAAATCCGCTTCGCTTGTTCCCAATCTCCGCGCTTGAGATAAAACCCAAACAGGAATACGCGTGCGAACGATACACGCTTCTCCGCCGCAGATTTGAGGATTGCTTTCAATGCCGGGGAATGAATCGCCCAAATCACGCGCAACCCATTGAAGCAACTGCGCTTTATCAGAACGGGAAAGTCCTTTATAAATTTTTTCCAAATTTTGCGTATGTTGCATAATATTTACTCTTACTCGCCCAGCGGAGGATTATCGAGGCGGACGCCATGCCCGCGCACGGTGTCAATATATTGGCGGGATGGGTCAAACGCGGCGATGCGGTCGCGCAGACGGCGGATGAGGGCGTCCAGCGCCTGATCGGATACGCCCGCAGTTTGCTCCTCGCCCCATACCGCAGCGACAAGGTCGGCGCGGCTGATGACCTGACTCTGGTTTTCGTACAACATCCACAACAACTTGAATTGCTGCGCCGACAAAGGCGGGGTCACCTGCTGTTGATTCACCCACACCTGCCGCGATTTTTGATCCATCAACAAACGCCCCGGGCGCGAGCCGTTTTCAACCAGCGGCATCGTCGCATCAGACGTGATGAATAAGAACTGCTGCGCGAGCGCAATACCAAGAAGATCGCCGTCTTGCAGCATAACGGGCGCGACGATTTCAACGCCGTTATGGTTCGTGCCGTTCTTGCTGCCGAGGTCTTCGATGGTCACGCCTTCGGCGGTTGGCGTAATGCGCGCATGAAACCGCGACACCTGCCGATCTTGCACGTTGATCTCGCAAGTGGGGTCGCGTCCCACCATCAACGTGCGGCTTAATGACCAACGCTGTCCCTTGAGCGGACCGTCTTGCGCTATAAGGATTGGATATTCTTCTTCACGATTCATAATTGCCTCAATTAAGGATAAAGACGTTTATAATATAGCAGAAAAGCGTAAATCTGTGCATGGTTTTTATGTTCTTAATATACGAAGCGATACACGCCGAAAATATCGCTTGATTAAGAATCGCGCAAACTTACGCAGGCAAGACCAAAAGGAGAAGCATTGCCCCAATCGTTAAAGAATGGGGAGACCCTGCGCGACCGGTATCGCATCCGCGAACAGATCGGTCAAGGCGGCACGGGCAGCATCTACCTTGCAGAAGACACCCGTCTGCAAGGCAGGTTGTGCGCGCTTAAAGAAGTCCAGCATAATCAGGCTCTCCCATCTCATATATTCGAACAGGCGCGCGAACAATTCTTTCGCGAGGCGTCTGTTCTTGCGCGCCTCGACCACCCCAACCTGCCAAAAGTTTCGGATTACTTTTCGGTCAACGACCGCGATTATTTGGTGATGGATTATGTGCCGGGCAAAGACCTGCGCGAACGCATGATGGAAGCGCGCCGCAAAAAAGAATTCCTTTCGGAACGAGAAGTCATCGGCTGGGCGAATCAAATCGCGGACGCGTTGAGTTATCTCCACCAGCAAGAGCCGCCCATCGTTCATCGCGACATCAAACCCAGCAATGTAAAAATCACGCCCAGCGGATTGATCAAACTTGTGGATTTTGGTTTGGTCAAAATCATGGCTCCCGATGAAGTGACCATCACTATCATTCAAGGACAGGGGACGGCGCTTTACACGCCCCTCGAACAATATGGCGGCGCCGATACGCACACAGACGTCCGCGCGGATATTTTTTCTTTCGGCGCGACTCTTTATCACCTATTGACGAATGAGCCGCCCGCCGAGGCGCGCAAACGCTTCCTTGACACGCGAAGTTTGACTCCGCTGCGCGAAATTAATCCCAGCCTCGATATTCACACCGAAAAAGCCGTATTATGGGCAATGGCGCTGCACCCCGACGACCGTCCAAGAACCATAGCCGAATTCCGCGAAGCGCTTATTGGGAATCAAGAAGCGCCAAAACGCGCCGACCCGCGCCGCTCCAGTTTTGATATGCCGCCCTTCTCTCTTTTTCAACAGGAACAGATCGCGGGATACATCGCCGTCGGACTATTCTTGCTTGGGCTTGCGGCTACATTGTTGAGATAGTTTCCGCTTTTTGAATCATTCTGCAAAACGAACACAACTCGGGCGCAGACGTGGGCTGTCCACAGCGGGGACATGAATGTAGGCGCTGCATTTCCACGTTTTTTTCGACAAACAAATTTCCGCTTTTTTTGGCTTCGAGAAAATTCAAAAAGAAAGTCAATTTTGCGCCCGGGCGCGCCGTCTCCAATTGGTTCAGCGTTTCTTTATAGAGAATGGCTTGCGAACCCGTCGCAAACGGGCATTCTTCGTAGATGTATTCGATGCCGCGCAAAATCGCGTACGCGGTCATCTCGCGCTCGTAAAAACGGCACAACGGCTTGACCTTGCGCGACAGCCCGTCTGATGACGCGGGCAGCACAGGCGATTGGCGCAAAATATATTCGCTCAACCAATTCAGCGTATTCCCAAACAAGACGGCGGCTTCGTCGTCGAGATTATGCCCCGTAGCAAGCGCATCATAGCCCAGATCGCGCGCAATGCGATTCATCTCGTGGCGTTTGGCGAGTCCGCATACCGCGCAGGGTCGCCCGTCTCCGCGATGACTGATGACCGCAAGTTGCGGAATATTCTTCCCGTATTCTTTTTCAATATCCACGACATGCAATTTGAGGTTATGTTCATCGGCGAATTTTTGCGATAATCGCTGCGACTCATGCGAGTAATTGATTCCTTCGTCAATACCCAGCGCGAGGTACAACCCGTCTGCCTGATAGCCCAGCCGCGCGAGAATGTCCCACAGAGAAAGCGAATCCTTGCCGCCCGAAACCGCTACAAGGATTTTTTCGTCGCGCGCAAACATTTGATATTTTTTGATAAAGCGCTCGGTCTGTTCGGGAATCCAGTCAAGGTAATGTTCCTTACACAAAGCCAGTTTATGCTGGCGCATGTGAATGGAAGCTTTGTTGCCGCACTTACGACATTTCATATTGGTAATCGGCAATTAGTGATTGGTAATTTACCAATTACTAATTACGCTCCTCCGCCCGAAATCACCGCAATCAACTTAATCGCGTCGCCGCTGCGGACAATTTCGTCGTCGGTAATCATCTCGCCGTCGCGCGTGGCAATCACAGATTCGGGCGTTACATTAATTTTCTTCAATGCATCCAGCAGGGTCATGCCGGGCTTGACTTCATATTCTTTGTCGCGCAGGATCAACTTTGCAATCATATTACTCCTTGCGACAAATTTTATCATCGTTCAAATGCGAAAGCCTCAAGTTACGGGGTACAATGCCGCTATGACCAAATACAGGAAGCAAATCGGCGCATGGGGCGAGGAAGTCGCGGCGGGGTGGCTCGTCCAGCGCGGATATCAAATCATCGGGCGCAATATCCGCACGCCTTACGGCGAAATTGACGTTATCGCGCGGCAAGACGACGTGACCATTTTCGTGGAGGTCAAAACGCTGACCTCCAGCAAAAACTTTTTACCCGAAGACAACATCACGCCGCGCAAACGGGAACACATGGTCAACGCCGCGCAGTATTACGCCGACGAACGCGAAATTGACCACTGGCAAATTGACGCAATCGCCGTGGAAGGAAAACCCGCGGGCGCGCCGCCCATCATCACCCATTTTGAAAACGTGATCTAAAATGAAAATCTGATGAATAGCGCGAGCGCGAACCGCAAATGGCAGTATAATTTCGCCAACACTTGGAGGTCGTTTGGAAACTTTACAGCAAGAAGAAAGTCCTATCGAAGAACAACCCATTGAAGGGCAAATCCCCGCGCAGGAAACCGTCAATTGGAAACGCTTTGCGCTCGATATTCTCGAAACGCTGCTGCTGGCGGTTATTTTATTTTTAGGAATCAACGCAATTTCGGCGCGCGTGCGCGTGGACGGGTTTAGTATGCGCCCAACGCTGGAAGACGGCGAGTTCGTTTTAGTCAGCAAATTAAATTATCGCTTTGGAAAAATAGATCGCGGCGACATTATCGTATTTCATTATCCCGTAAATCCCAAACAGGAATTAATCAAGCGCGTCATCGGTTTGCCCGGCGATTACATCAACGTTCAAGGCGGGGTTGTCTCTGTGAACGGGCAGGCGCTGGACGAACCGTACATTGCCGCCATGCCTTTATATACAGGCGATTGGGTCGTGCCCGAAGGGCAACTTTTTGTGCTGGGCGATAACCGCAACGATTCGTCGGATTCTCACTCATGGGGATACCTGCCCTTTGGAGACGTGGTCGGCAAGGCGGTGGTAATCTACTGGCCCCCTCCGCAATGGGACGTAATCAGACACAAGCAGTTACTGGTGACACAATAGGAACGACCATGAGCGAAACCGAGAATCCCATCTCCGAATCTTATCCATGCGAGCAGTGCCACGCGGGAATTTTACAGCCGCGTTTCGTAACTTACTTTACATGGCTCGGCGCGGAATTGATCACCGTGCCAAACTTTCCCGCATGGGTATGCGACGTGTGCGGCAAACGCGAATACGACGAAAAAGCCATCCAATGGCTCAATATGCTTTTAGCCCCGAACGCGGGCAAGCCCACATCGAACCAGCAGCGCACGCCGCCCTTTCCAAAATCGCGCCCCAACACGCCACGCCCGCATCTTGATTCGTAAATCAGAGGAAAACCTTCCATGACTCTCGATTCATCGCCACGCACCTATCGCTTTTTACAGTCGGATATTCTCACCGCCGGATACCGCATCGTCGGCAAGATCACCGTTGCAAGCAACGGCGCAATGGGCATGTTGAACGATCCAACAAAATCGTCGATGGAAGTGAACGACGCAAAACTGGCGAGGCTGCACATGCCCACCAAACTTGTGGATCACTTTGAACTCGTGCGGATGATGAAGCCGCACGTCCACGCGGTTTGTATGCCCCGCCGCGAAGACCTCGGACCGCAAGCCATTGTGCGCGGCGGATATACAAACGTGGTCGAATATCCCGTGCGCGTGACGACTCCAAGTTTTGAAATCGAAGGCTCTATGGAATTACCGGGTCGTTTCGATTTCACGACCCTCATGACGGAAGGCACGCGCGAGTTTATACCCGTATTCAACGCCACGTTGACCGCAATCCTCATCCCTAGTTTGCGCGTGGAAAGCGCGGGGGTACTGGTCAACCGCAGGCACATAGATATGATGGCGCTGCTCAACCAGCGCGTCAGAGCCGAAAAATAACGCGAAAACCTGAATCTTGAATTCAGGTTTTTTTATTTGACCTCTTGCAAAAGTATTTTTAGCCACGGATTACACAGATTTTCACGGATGAATTCAAAAAAAATCTGTGTAAATCCGTGAAATCTGTGGCAAAGGTTTGCTTATTTTTAACTTATGCAAGAAGTCTATTCCATCCATATCGTTCTGTCTTGGTACGAAGGTCGCGGCGCGGGTTCGCTTTCCGCTTCGGGGTAGCCGGCATAAATCAAGCCTGCAATGTGTTGATCCGATTCAAAGCCAAGAAATTCCTTCACCTTTGAATCGCGCGACCATTCGCCTGTGCGCCAGATTGCGCCAAGCCCCAGCGCGTGCGCGGCTAATAAAATATTCTGGCAGGCGGCGGAAGCGGCGGCGTAGTTTTCAAGTTCTAAAACTTTCGGTTCGGCGGGTTTATCCACGCCAACGGCGATAACGACCGGCGCGCGCAGCGGCAGCGCGCGGGTTTTATCCAAACCTTCCGGCGGGATTTCTGGAAAACGCTCGCGCTGCGAATCCGCCATTGCGTCGCCCATTTTTTTGAGCGCGTTTCCCGTCAATACGACAAAACGCCAGGGGCGCACTTTATGATGATTCGGCGCGCGATTGCCCGCATCCAAAAGTTGTTCGATTAACGCGCGCGGCAGCTCTTGCGCTTTTACTTTGCCGATAGATTGTCTTTTATTGATCGCTTCGAATAGTTCCATTTTTTCCTCTGTGTCTCATTAATGCTTGCGGGTAAAATTATTTTATTATGAAAATATTTTACTCGGAAAATCATCGCAAACACGTTCCGCCCTTTGAAGTTTTCGACGGCGGCAAGCGCGTTCCGTATCTTGAAAATCCAGACCGCATGGATAAAATTCTCTCCGCGCTGGGCAAAGCGGAATGGGCGGAATTCATCGCCCCATCCGATTTTGGACTCGCCCCGATTCGCGCCGCGCATGACGAAGATTATCTCAACTTCCTCGCAACCTGCTGGGGCGAATGGATCAACTCTGACCCGAATGTTGCGGCTGCGCCCCAGGAGAACGCTTTTCTTCCCGCTACTTTTGCATTGCGGCGGACAACGCGCAAGCCGACAACATTGCTTGGCAAAGGCGGCTACTACATCATGGATTTATCCGCGTGCATCGTGGAGGGAACATATCGCGCCGCGCTATCTTCCGCCAATTGCGCGTTAAGCGCGGCGGAGTTTACCTCGCGCAGCGGTCAAACCGCGTTCGCGCTCTGCCGTCCGCCGGGGCATCATGCGGGCAAAGATTACGCGGGTGGATATTGCTTCATCAACAACGCGGCGGTCGCGGCAAATTGGCTTTCGTCAAAAGGGAAAGTCGCGCTGTTGGATATTGATTACCACGCGGGCAACGGCACGCAGGATATTTTCTATGAACGCGCCGACGCGCTGACCATTTCAATTCACGGCGACCCGCAATTTGAATATCCCCACTATATCGGCTTTGCGGACGAAGTCGGCGCGGGCGCGGGACTTGGCTTCCACAAGAATTTTCCGCTCCCCGCGGGGACGACTGACGCGCAGTATCTCTCCGCGCTGGATGAAGCGCTGAACATGATACGAAACTTCGCGCCGAAATATCTCATCCTCTCCGCGGGCATGGATACATTCGCGGGCGATCCGCTGGGCAGTTTCAAAATATCGCGCAATGGATTTTCGCAAATCGGAAAAAGAATTTCCGCGCTGAATTTCCCCACTGTGATTGTGATGGAAGGCGGCTATGCAAACGCGGCGCTCGGCGAAAATATCGTTACGCTGCTGGAACAATTTTTGTAACGCGCAAAATCCCGCGCCGCAGTGATCACAAAATCTCGCGCGGAAAAGTAACGATAAACTCCGTCCCTTTTTCGGAAGAATTCAAACCGATCTTGCCCTTCAAAATATTAACCACAATATTGTGAACGATGGAAAGTCCCAACCCCGTCCCGCCTGAAATGCGCCCCGTAGTAAAGAAAGGCTCGAATACGCGTGCCTGATTTTCCGTCGAAATTCCCCTGCCGTAATCGCGCACGATTAAAACATAACTGTCGTTTTTGAATTGAAGCGTCACTTCGA
>JAQTWR010000316.1 GCA_028689195.1 Anaerolineales bacterium
CACCAACACAACCTGCTGACCCGACTTGACGCCGGAAGTTAATAACGCCGCGTCTACATCGGCGAGCATGTCTTCCATTGTGTGCGCGTATTTTGCGATATGCGGCTGCACGCCCCACAAGAACGCAAGTTGATTATAGGTATCGAGTTCGGGCGTGAATGCGAGAATTTTTTTCGAGGGACGCGCTTTAGACATCAACCATGCGGAACGTCCTTGCAGCGTAAAAACGGATACCGCCACGACTTCGGGGTCTTTCGCCAGCGCGTTTGTAGCGCGCGCCATCGAAGCGGCGTCGCTTGCGCCCAAGCCCGCCCTGCCATCTTGCCTGCTGCCCCACTCGCGGAAGTGGAGTTCCGCTTCGTTGACAATGCGCGACATCATCGCGACCGCCTCGCTGGGATATTCTCCCGACGCGGTTTCAGCCGAAAGCATAACCGCGTCTGCGCCGTCAAAAATGGCGTTGGCAACGTCAGAGGCTTCGGCGCGCGTGGGCAGCGGATTTTGAATCATAGACTCAAGCATCTGCGTGGCGGTGATGACCAACTTCGCGCGCGCGTTCGCAGAATGGATAATATGTTTCTGCAAAGACGGCACGCGCTCAGGCGGAAGTTCCACGCCGAGATCGCCGCGCGCCACCATCACGCCATCAACAATATCGAGAATGGCTTCGAGTTCGGTCAGCGCTTCGGGTTTTTCCAATTTGGCGATGAGCAACGGTTGGACGAATTTCCCTTTGGAAAATTCATCCAACGCGGCGCGGACGGTTTTCACGTCGTCGGCGCTGCGGACGAAAGAAATCGCAACCGCATCCACGCCCTGCGAAACGCCAAAGGCGAGATCGGCTTTATCTTTTTCGGTGAAGCCCGCGATGCGAAGTTTAATGCCCGGCAGGTTAATACCCTTGTGCGAAGATAACCCGCCGCCGACCAAAACTTTTGCGCGAACCACGCGCCCTTCGACCGAAACGACTTCCAACGCAAGACGTCCGTCGTCCAATAATAAGCGGTCGCCGATTTGAACCGATTCAAACAACTCGCGGAAATCCACAGAGATGAGTTGGTCTTCCGTTTTTGGCGGGGTATCTTTTGTGGCATACAAACAGACTTGTTCATCCACCGCGAGTTGAAGCGGCGCGGCTAATTTGCCGACGCGGATTTTCGGTCCTTGCAAGTCCTGCAAAATACCGACGGGCATTCCCAATTTTTTAGAAGCCGCGCGAATAGCGGAAATCCGCGCCGCGTGCTGTTCGTGCGTTCCGTGCGAAAAATTCAGCCGTGCGACGTTCATACCCGCTTTTATCAAAGATTCGAGAACTCGCTCTGAATCAGAGGCGGGTCCAATAGTTGCTACAATTTTTGCTCTTCTCATTCAATTCCTTAACGGTAACGCGACATTTATGTCGTTGCGAACGCGCGAGACAAATCTCGCGTTACAGGTAATGCAAATCCCGCGCCTGCTTGGTCAGGTCTTCGCGGAATTTTGGATGCGCGATATTGATCAACGCCTGCGCGCGCTGGCGGATGGTTTTACCGTACAAGTCCGCCACGCCATATTCGGTGACAACAGAGGGGACATGATTACGACTCGTCACAACGCCCGCGCCGAGTTTCAACATGCCCGTAATCTTGCTGAGTTCCGAGCCATCGCGCAGCGTAGCGACGCTTGGCAGGGCGATGATCGGAACGCCGTCTTTGGAACGCGACGCGCCGTAGATAAAATCAACTTGACCGCCGACGCCGCTGTATAGTTTTGGTCCGATGCTGTCGGCGCAGACTTGCCCCGTGAGGTCTACTTCGATGGCGGAATTGATCGCCACCATGCGCTCGTTTTGCGCGATGACAAAAGGATCGTTGACATATTCTGTCGGATGCATCTCAATCATCGGGTTGTCATGAACCCAATCATAGAGTCGTTTTGTGCCGAGGATAAACCCCGCGACGATCTTGCCCGGATGCAGGGTCTTGCGCGCGTTGGTCAGCACGCCCGCGTTGACCAGATCAATTACGCCGTCTGAAAATAATTCGGTGTGGATGCCTAAATCTTTTTTATCGAACAAGTACTTCAGCACCGCGTCGGGAATCGCGCCAATACCAAGTTGCATGGTCGCGCCGTCGGGGATCAGTTCCGCAATGTAGCCCGCGATTTTTTCGATAATTGTCGCGTCGCCTTCTTCCGCCATTGTCAATTCGGGGATGGGATAACTGACGGGGACGATATGCGTCAAGCGGCTGACGTGGATGAATGAATCGCCCAGCGTGCGCGGCATTTTTTCGTTCACTTCCGCGATGACGATTTTCGCCGATTCAGCGGCGGATTTGGTCAATCCTACTTCGACGCCGAGACTGCAAAAGCCATGCTCGTCGGGCGTGGAAACGTGAACGATCGCGACGTCCAGAGGCAAAATTCCGCGCTTGAATAATAACGGGAACTCGGAAAGCATCACGGGCGTAAAATCGGCGCGCCCGTCCTGCACCGCTTTGCGGATATTCGCGCTGATGAACATCGAGTTCACGCGCAGGTGACCTTCCATTTCCGCGCCGACGTAATCGGCGGAGCCAACCGTCAACGCCTGACAGATTTCCACGTCTTGCAGCGTGGGCGCGTATTCCACCAAAGCCGCGAGCAATTTTTGCGGAACCGAAACGTTGCCCGTAAGAAAAACGCGCTGCCCCGATTTGATTACCTTGACAGCCTCCTGCGCCGTAGTGACGCGGGATTGATAAATATTCGCAGCGACCATCTTATTGCTCCTGCGGGCTTAAGCGCACAAGGTTAACCAGTTTGCCGTCATGCGTATTGACGGCGGCTTCGATGGACGGGTTTTCTTTAATCATATTTTCGACGCCGTAATTTGCAACGTCCAAAATATACGAGAACGCGGAGTTCATAAAAATATGACTCGCCGAGCGCGCTAAAACGCCGGAGATATTCGGGACGCAATAATGCACCATGCCCTCTTCAACATACGTCGGATGTTCGTGCGTGGTTGGGCGCGAAGTTTCGACGCAGCCGCCCTGATCAATGCTCACGTCAATAATGACCGAGCGCGGCTTCATGGCGCGCACCATCTCGCGGCTGACGAGAATTGGCGAACGCTGCCCCGAAACCAGCACCGCGCCAATTACAACGTCGGCATAGGCGGTGGCGCGTTCGATATTGCGCCTGGTAGACATCATGGTCACAACGCCGGGAAAACGTTCGGAGATTCTTTCGAGCGTGGCAAAACTTCTGTCAATGACGGTGACATGCGCGCCCATCGCGACAAGATAACGCGCCGCCGCCGAGCCCACAACGCCGCCGCCAATGATGACCACTTCGGCGGGCGGAACGCCGGGCAGTCCGCTCAACGAGATGCCCTTGCCGCCCCAATTATTTTGCAGCAAACGCGCGGCGATTGGCGCGAGCATCGCGCCCGACATCAAACTGAACGGGCGCAGCACGGCAAGTCCGCCTGCCGCGTCGGCAATTTGCTCATACGCAAGTGCGGTGATTTTCTTTTCGAGCAGCAGGTCAATTTGGTCCTGCGAACTCGAAGCGAGATGTAAGAATCCCGCGAGAATTGATTTTTCTTTCAGCCATTCCATTTCTTTTTTCAGCGGACGCGAAATTTTCAGCAGCAGGTCTGCGCGCGCGAAAACCTCCTCCGCCGAGTACGCGATTCGCGCTCCCGCTTTTTCGTATTCCTGATCGCTGAATCCCGCGCCCACGCCCGCGTTATGTTCCACAAAAACTTGATGTCCGTTCTGCGCGAGAATATCCACGCCAGCGGGCGAAAGCCCCACGCGATATTCAAAGGGTCTGCTTTCTTTTGGAATTCCAATGTACATGTTTCCTCCAAGAATAGGCCTCCGAGATATAAAGGACTCAGAGGTATGGTTTACTACGGCATATTGAGCACTTAG
>JAQTWR010000317.1 GCA_028689195.1 Anaerolineales bacterium
TAACCCATTTCAGCGGGCGCGGATTTGCGAAGGCGAGCTGCGCGAACGCGTCGGTCAATAGCCATACGAGGCTGTACGCCAGTAGGATGTAGGCGGTTTCGTCCACGTTGAAATCTTTGAGGATAAGAAACGCGCCGATGTTGAACATGACGGGGACGCCGATTTCGTACCAGCCGTTGCGGCTCAAAAGCGCTTCCGCGGCGAAGAGCAAACCGACCGCGAGCGCGTACCAACCACCGTGTTCTTTTGCGACGATTAATGCGCCGAGCGAGATCAGCGCGCCGAGCGTAAGCGCGCTGACGCGGAACATCTGCGACCAATCCTTTTGCGGGCGGATTCCCGCGCCGATGAGAAAATACGACGCGGCTAATCCCGTCAACGCGGGAAGCCATGCGTCTATATCAAAATGGTTGAGCGCGAAGATGATCGTCAGGGGAAGGTACGCCGCGGGCAGGTATCCATAAACGGCTTTGCGTTTGACGATTGTATAAGCCGTAAAGAAGATCGCGTACAAGCCAAACATGACGGCGATCTCAAGCCGATATGTTTCGGGCGTTATGTAAATGATTAACGCGAACGCCGCGAGCGCCGCGCCGTATATCCGCGTGATGGCGGGGATGATTCTGGCGGTTATCCATTTTGGAGAATTAGCGTCGAGGAATAAATCGGGCAGCAGGAATAACGCGCTTATGCCGAAGATCGTATACCCGAAGAAAATGTTCGCGGTTTGAATGAAGGGCAAACTGAAAGAGGCGAAATATGCAATGGCGAAATTCAGCAAGGCGAAAGCCCACAACCATCCGCGCGGACGGATGACGTGCAGGGCGGCGTATAAAATTGCGACGCCAAGCGCGCATATAAATCCGGCGGTTGTGTCGCGCGAGAATCCATAAATCAGCGCCGTACATGCCGAGACAATGGATGCGAGCAAAACGGGCAGGCTGTACTTGCGCGTTTTTTCAAACCTGAAAACGCCTTCGCTTGCGGCGGCGAGAATGAATCCCCAGACAAAAAATAATATCGTCTCGCCGGACGTTCTCAGTTCAAACGCCGCGCCAATGAACCACGGAATGCCAATCAGCGTTGCGGAAGCAAACCACGGAAAGAATACGAAGGGAAAGAGAAAGTCGGAGAGCGCGTAAAAAAGGAAGGCGCATCCCCAAGTGAAAACCGAGGCGAGATTCCATAATGGCGTGCCGGAGAATTGGAATAACAAATATCCGATGGAAAGGAAAATTGTAAAGGCTTGCAGCGCTTGCGCGGCGAGAAATAATGGACGCGCAAAATTTTCGTCCTTCCATTGTTTGAGCGCCCACGCGCCGAACGCACCCGCGAGCGCGGCGAGTCCGAGCATGGCGGGATAAAATTCCGACGCCGCGTCGAAAATATCCCCGACGCGATAAAACGCGACGACGAGCGAAATATACGCGGTAACGCTGAACAGGCGCGATTGGTAAAGCCGCGCGCTTCCCGCCCAAATCAGCGCCATGAACGTCGAAACAAAAACCCAATACGTGGCGCTGAACGGCGGCGAAAGATTTAGCGTTCCTTCGATCACGTTCGCGGTGATGGGCAGAAGGAAAGAGAAAACGATGAACAGCGTGAAACTCGGCTGCGGCAATCTTTTGCGAACGGCAATGGACAGCCCGCCGAAAATAATCGTCGCGATAATCAGCAGCGGGATGCGGAAGATGTCTACAAACGCGCCGAGTATCGCGGCAGCCGCAATCACAAAAAACGCGCCGAGATATAACGCGATTTTGACGCTGGTTTCGCTCAGCAAAGTTTGAGTCAACGTGGGCTGCGCGGGAGCGGACTCCGGCGCGGATTCGGATTTCGCTTCGGGTGGATTCTGCTGCGTCAGTTGCGCGGATTCAATCCTGACTTCAGGCTTGGGCGCGGCGTCGAAATTGTAGCGCCGCCGAATCACGTCCGCGTTTTCTTTTTCCAATAAATTGAGTTTTTCCCACGCTTCAATTTCCCGCAAAATGAGCAGGCGATTCTTCGCGTCAACTGTGTTCATGCGGCTGCGAATGTTGCGCTGCGTGGCGAGGTCGAGCGCGGCAAGCGCCTGCGCGCGAACGCTATCGTCGGGGTCGCGCAGCGCGAGATTCTCTATCTTATTGCAGATCGCCTCGCTGCTGTAGTTGATTGTATGCAGCCGCGCGATGGCGTTCAACCGCGTTTCGATTTCTTCGCTTTGCAGCGCGTCGAGGATGCTCTGTAAAATTTCTATGGGTTTGGGCGATTCGTTTTCGGACATTGAGCCTCTGTTTAATTTTGCCCGCAGGTGAATTTAGCCAGCGCCTCTGCAAACATCGAAGCGGGCGTATCCGCTTGCTGGGTATAGGTTTTCCATGCGAAGACGCGGTCGCCGCATGTCCACGCGCCCGCGCCGCCGTAGGGCAGGATGGTGGCGGTGGAGTTGAGCGCGGTATAAACCACATTCATGCCGCGTTCCAGTTTTACGTCCAAGTTGCCGGTGCGCGTATCCGCTTGGTTGATGAGGATTAGGTCGAGCAAAAATTGCGGGTCATTTGTCCCCGGCGCGCGCTGCCAGATGACCTGAATATACGTGCTGTTGTTGACTGCGGCAAGCAGCCCCATCTCGTAGCTGCTTGGCGCAAGCGGATTTTTCTGCGCGCTGAGGTCGAAAAAAGAAATATCTTTCGGATGCCCGATGCAGAATTGATATTCGCAGAAGAATCCCGCAAGGTCAAAAGGGGTTGGCGACGGGTATGGCGTAAATGTTGGGGGCGGGGGATTGGTCGGCAGCGCCATTAAAGTCGCCGCGACGATTTGATTGATTTGTTGGTTAATATCGGGGGTGGGCGCTTTGGGGGCGCATGAGATCAGTAAAAACAGAATCAAAATGGCGGGGAGAAAATTTCGCGCGTGGTTTTTCATGTCGCGATTATACGCGATGTGAAGAGAGTCGCCGCGCGGCGACTCTCTTCGTTGATGATTAATGTCCGCTGCCGGGCATGGGTGTGCCATTGAAGATTTCGGGCGCAGGGTCGCCTTCTGCTATCAAGTATCCTGCCAGCCCGCGCTGCAATCGTGAGAGCGCATGATCCACGAGGATGTATCTTCCGGGGACTTGCAATTGGAACTCGACCATGGTTGCGCCGCCGGGCGGGACGAGCGTGGTTTGCACGTCGGTGAGCGGCGCGGAAGTAAGCGAGGCTTGGTCGTACACGCGGTCGAAGATTTCACCGATAACGTGGAAGGATGATGTCAGGTTTGGTCCGCCGACGCCGAAGAAAATTCTCACGGTTTCGCCAACTTTGGCTTTGAGCGGTTTCTGGTCTGTCAGCGCGCCGACTGCGCCGTTGAAAACGATATATTCGGGATGTTCGTCGAGCAGTTTGGTGATGTCGGTGGTTTGCTTTCCTTTGTCGCCGAATTTTCCGGTGGTGTAAATATCGCCTTGCATCACATAGAACTCGCGGTCAACTTTGGGCAATCCGCCTTCCGGCTCGACGAGGATGAGTCCGTACATGCCATTGGAGATATGATTGGCAACCATCGGCGTGGCGCAGTGATAGACGAACAATCCGGCGTTGATGGCTTTGGCTGTGAACATGGTTTCTTTGCCCGGCTCGGTTTGAGTCATTGCCGCGCCGCCGCCGGGTCCTGTGACGGCGTGAAAATCAACAGAGTGATTCAGTGCGCTGGACGTGCTGTTCTTCATGTGGACTTCGAGCGTATCGCCCACGCGCACGCGCAGGA
The DNA here is from genome assembly GCA_028689195.1 of Anaerolineales bacterium. Classification (GTDB taxonomy): domain Bacteria; phylum Chloroflexota; class Anaerolineae; order Anaerolineales; family Villigracilaceae; genus Villigracilis. Next base: position 3,733 of record JAQTWR010000317.1, read on the forward strand.
AGGGTCCCGGCACCGCGCGGTTGAATGTCCAATATGTGAAGGTGGTTCCATCCGCAAGCTGACCTTCCACTTCGACGGCTTCGAGATTCACCACAACGGTTTTCGGTTCGCGCGCTTCAAGCGGAGCGGGCAAATCTGTTGGGTCGCGGG
>JAQTWR010000318.1 GCA_028689195.1 Anaerolineales bacterium
AACCTGATTTCACCACGCCCAAGCCAATTCTCGACGCGGGCATTCGCTCCTTGCAAAACGGCGAGACGCATTACACGTCGAATAACGGGAAGATCGAATTGCGTCAGGGGATTGTGGATAATTTGCAAAAACGCTACAACGTGAAATACGACCCAACGAGCGAAGTGGTGGCGGCGGTGGGCGTTTCGGAAGCGTTATATCTCACCTTCACCGCGCTGCTCGAACAGGGCGACGAGGTCATTATCCCTACGCCGTGTTTTGTCGCCTATCAAGCGGAAGTGATTCTCGCGGGCGGCGTGCCTGTGGAAATTCCCGCGCGCATTGAAAATAATTTCACCGTTGACCCCGATGATATTCGCAAGGCGATTACGCCGCGCACGAAAGCCATCTTCATCGGCTACCCATCGAACCCGACGGGCGCTGTCGCGCCGCGCGAAGTGATGTTGGAAATTGGAAAGATCGCGGAAGAACACGACCTCGTTGTCGTCTCTGACGAAATCTACGACCGCCTTGTGTACGACTTCGAGCATGTCTGCTTCCCCGCGTTGAGCGACGAACTCCGCAACCGAACCATCCTGCTCGGCGGATTTTCCAAAGCCTACGCGATGACGGGTTGGCGCATCGGGTACGCCTGCGGACCGAAAGATTTAATGCAAGGGTTGATGCGCGTGCATCAGTATACGATCATGTCCGCGCCGACCACCGCGCAAGACGCCGCCATCGAAGCGTTGAAAACCGGCGAACCGCATGTGCAGGAAATGGTCGCAGAATATGACCGCCGCCGCAGATTGCTGGTGGATGGATTGAACCGATTGGGACTTTCCACGTTTGAGCCGCGCGGCGCGTTCTACACCTTCCCCAATATCCGCGCCTCAGGCATGGACGACGAAACTTTTGCCGAAACTTTGTTGAAGGAAGAAAAAGTCGCGGTCGTGCCGGGCAGCGCGTTTGGTCCCGGCGGCGAAGGATTTGTCCGCGCGTGTTATGCGACCGAATACGGCAAGATCGAAGAAGCCCTGCGGCGCATGGAACGATTTATGGCGCGGCACGGATAGAAAATAAAACGTCGGTTTTTTCAAGACCTGCACTAAACCCTAAAAACAGACACCAAAAGAAAGCGCCTCCTGTGAGAAAATCAACAAGGAGGCGCTTTTTATGTCAGTTCAAAATTGACGGGGAGTTTTATTATTTCAATTCCGCGTTTTCAGAAACCGCAGACGAGGGGGATTTTCTCATCTGCTCCTCCTGCACCATGCGAATACCGTTGGCGACTTGATTGCTCATCTTCGCAATTTGATCCTGCAATTGAACGAGCGTATCCACCACATAATTATCCGCGTCTACGCGGGTGGCTTCAGCATCTCCGCGCGCCTGGGCGACAATTTGATCTGCGCGGCGCTGGGCTTCCTGCACGATCATATCTTTTTGGATCATCTGCTCGGATTTATCGCGGGCGAGTTGCAGCGTGCGGTTGGCTTCTTCCTGCGCCTGCGCCATCACGCGGTCGCGCTGCGCCATCACCTGCTGGGCTTTTTTCACTTCTTCGGGGATGGCAATGCGCATCTGGTCAATTAATTCCAACATGCGGTCCTCGTCCACGACGACATTGTGCGTGAAAGGCACCGCTTTCGCGTCGTTGAAGAGTTCTTCCAATCGGTCAATGAGTTGCAGAATGTCCATAGTGTTTTTTTGCTCCGTAATACGACATTTATGTCGTTCTACCGCGACATAAATGTCGCGTTACAGTTAAACAATTCTAGCACAAATTAATCTCGCAGCGCGTTAGGCAAAGATTGTTCCCCCATGCCAATTACTTTTACATGCAAAGCCTTCTCCACATACGGCGGCACCATGCTGGAGACGTCGCCGTTCAGCGCGGCGATTTCGCGCACGGTGGAAGACGACAAAAACGTGTGCTGTTCGGCGGTGATCAGCGCGACGGTTTCGATGTCTTTCGCAAGGCGCTGATTCGCCAATGCCATGCGGAACTCAAACTCAAAATCGGAGAAAACGCGCAGACCGCGCACGATGACATGCGCTTCTATTCTTCGCGCAAAATCAATCGTCAAACCGCTGTAACCCATCACCTTGATTTTAGGATTATTCTTCGTCGCTTCTTGAGTTAACGAAATGCGTTCTTCGGGCGAAAACATCAGCGATTTCAAAGGTTTATCATAAACAGCCATTACCACTTCGTCGAACAGCCGCGAAGCGCGATTAACAATATCTATATGTCCATAATGGATCGGGTCGAACGTTCCGGGAAATAAGGCTCTGACCATAATCTAGTGGATTAGTTGCGTAGTAGATTAGGCAATTAGGCGCTCGGGCGTTAACCTAATTACCCGATTGCCTATTTAACTAACGTCTCCTTTGCCCGCGCCCCAAAATCTTTCAAACGCTTCTTTGAGCAGGGCATGTTCGGGCTGTTCAAGATAGGGATCGCGATCAAACAGGGCTTGCGCCTGCTCGCGCGCTTTTTCAATTAATTTGACGTCGGTGATGCTCGCCATCTTCAATGTGGTCGCAAAGCCAGCCTGCTGCGTGCCTAAAAATTCGCCGGGACCGCGCGTCTTGAGGTCGAGTTCAGCCAGCTCAAAACCGCTGTTGGTTTGCGACATCGCTTGCAGGCGTTCGTTTTCCGTCGCGTCTTCATGCGTGGGAATCAACAAACAGAAGGATTGCTCCGCGCCGCGCCCGACGCGCCCGCGAAGTTGATGCAATTGCGCGAGACCGAATCTATCCGCGCCTTCGATTAACATCACGGTCGAGTTCGGCACATCCACGCCCACTTCGATTACGGTTGTCGAAACGAGAATATCATATTCCCTGTCGCGGAATTTTGCCATGACTTCGTCTTTCTCGGCGGGTTTCATGCGCCCGTGCAAAAGACCGAGTTTGAGATCGGGGAAAATTTCTTTGGATAATGTTTCAAAGTCGTCCACCGCCGCGCGCGCTTCGATATTTTCGCTTTCTTCAATCAGCGGATAAACGATGAACGCCTGCCTGCCGTTTTTGACCTGCGCGCGAATGATCGTGAACGCGCGCTCGCGATTCTGCGGACGGAGAACATACGTGTCAACCGGCTGCCTGCCGGCGGGCATCTCGTCAATCACGGAAATATCGAGGTCGCCAAAAACGGTCAACGCCAGCGAGCGCGGAATGGGCGTGGCGGTCATCACCAGCAAATGCGGATTGGTTCCCTTGCCGCGCAGCGCGGCGCGCTGCTCCACGCCGAAGCGGTGCTGTTCGTCAATGACGATGAATTGCAAATCTTTGAACAGCACGGGGTCTTCGATCAACGCGTGCGTGCCAATGACAATTTTGATTGAGCCGTCGTTCAAACCAACGCGGATTTCTTCCTTCTCGCTTTCGGGCGTGCTGCCCACCAGCAAGCGGATTTCATTCTCGGTCATCGGGGCGTTTTCGCCCGCGAGCAGATTCTTGAAGTTGCGATAATGCTGCTCCGCCAAAATAGAAGTGGGCGACATAATCGCAGCCTGCGCGCCCGCATTTGCAACAATGGCGGCGGCGAGAGCCGCGACCACGGTTTTGCCCGAACCCACATCGCCTTGTATGAGTCGATTCATGGGCTTGCCAGAATCGAGGTCGGCGCAAATATCCGCGAGCGCGTTTTGCTGCGCGGAGGTCAGCGCGAAGGGCAGCGCATTTACGCGCGTATCGAGCCATTCGGCGGGCGCGGAAAAGCGGCGTCCATCCGCTGATTTCCAATCGCGTTTCTGGCGCATCACGCCCATTTGCAAATAGAAAATTTCGTCAAATCCCAAACGTTCGCGCGCAAGTTTGAGGCGGTCTTGCGAACTTGGGAAGTGCGCCTGCGTAAGCGCCTCG
>JAQTWR010000016.1 GCA_028689195.1 Anaerolineales bacterium
GAGATCGCGCCGAGCCGCTCCATGCGATAGCGCAAATCTTCGCCTTCGATAAAATCCATGACCAGATATTGCCCCTCGTCGCCGAGCGTAAAATGATCGTAGACGCGCGGAAGGTTCGGGTGGCGCAGATTGGCTAAGATGACCGCTTCAAGATGAAACTGGCGCGTATATTCTTCGGTTGTAAAAAGATTTTCTTTAATTGCCACCGCAGCCTTAAGATTTTCGTCCATTGCGCGGTAAACAGACCCCATACCGCCCTGCCCGAGGATTTCAAGAATACGATAGCGATTATGAAGAAGGGTATTTTTTTCGAGCGTCATTTATAAGACCTTATAAAAACCTGATAAGAATAGCCGCCATTATATCAGATGGAGCTAATCCGCCAAATTAAAGCGTTTGAAGAGTCGCGGCGCGCCGCCCGAAATCCACCACCCCACCAGCGCATAACGGACGTAACGCAGCAGATAAAAGATCAAGCCGTTGCCGCGCGGGAAAATTGCGCCCAAGCCCATGTAGAAAACCAGCACGCCAATCAAGCCGATAACATAGCGAAGCGCGCGCTGCTGCGTTGTGCCCGCCGCGCTGTACCCGCCCAGCGACTCGATCCACGCCGCGCCGACCGCCATCCCGAAGAAAACGCCCGCCGCAGTGAAGGGGCTATTCGCGTCCACAGGCGCGGGCGGTTCGGCGGCGTCGGCGAGAAGCGCATTCTCCATCCAAGTTTGCGGAATTTGATAGCCGCTGCGGAAGGTCGCCGCGCCAAACCCAACCGCGATGAAAACCAGCGAAACGACAAACGCGATTAGAACCTGTTCCTTCAATGTTTTTCCGCCGACCCAATTTTGAACCGGCTCCCAAAAGCGGACAAACGCCCATAGAATCAACGCGCCAAGCAGCCATCCAAAAACAACGTCATGCGGAAAATGCGCGCCGAGATAAAGACGCGAGAAACCGATGAAGAACATGAGCAGTACCGCGACAATCCACGCCCAGTTTTTTTTGAGATACGCCGCGATCATTCCCCACACGCTGACGGCAAGCTGCGCGTGACCCGACGGGACGCCAAAGGACGTTTCAGCCCACAATCCGCGCACATGCGAGCTGACCCAGTATGGGCGCGGTCCCGCGAAAAGCAATTTGCCCGCGTAGTTGAACAGATTGCTCGTCATCAAAATAAAACCGACGCGCAGACCCAACGCCGAATCTACGCTCCAGTAGATGAACGGCAGAACGAGCAGGTAGAATTCTTCTGTGCCTAGATAACTAAAAAACCGCATGGGGAGTATTAGCCAATCCCCCGCGCCTTGCAAGGCAATGATAAAAGCGACGCCGATTTCTATCAGGTTCTGCATAATGAGGTTCCTTTTGAATAGACGAATTGGTCATCAGTTTATAAATTGTACAACAAAAAGGGACTTCCTGATTTTCAAAAACTCAAGAGAACATAAAATTTGTATGCTTTATAATTCCGCGCATGAAACTCTTACGCGGATTTACGTTCGCTGTTTTGTTTTTCGCAACATCCTGCCAGCCGACTTCCTCATCCGTTACAATCATTGACGGGGAAAATATTCGCGCGCTGCAAACTTCGGAGCGCGCGCCGCTGGCTTTGCTCGCGCAGGCGGGAATCGCGCCGCAGCCGAACGACCGCGTTCTATTCAATGGAAGAGCGTTCCCCATTGACCAAGCCCTGCCAAACGCGAAAACGATTCAACTGCAACTGCGCCGCGCTGTGACCTTGACGCTTGTCACGCCGCAGGGACAGGAAGATTTTCAAACCTCGGCGCTGACGGTGGGAGAGGCATTAAGCGAAGTAGGATTGAACCTCGCAAAAAACGATTTGCTCGACCCGCCCGCCGAAACGCCAATCACTCAATCGCTAACGGTTACATATTCGCCCGCGCGCGCGTTGACGATTTTAGCGGATGGAAAAATTATCAACGCGTACTCGTCGGCGCGGACGGTTGGCGGGGCGTTGACTGAGGCTGGGATTCCTCTCGTCGGCGCGGATAGTTCTTCACCGTCAGAAAACGACGCGCTTCCGACGGATGGGAAAATAAGCGTGGTCAGAATCTATGAGACGACGAGCGTCGCGCTGGAAACCATCCCGTTTACGACGGAACGAATCGAAGACGCGAATATTCCGTTTGGACAAGAGGAAATCATTCAGGCGGGCGTGAACGGAACCGCGATGATTCGCACGCGGATTCGATATGAAGACGGTAAAGAGGCAAGCCGCGCGACTGAAAATAAAACCGTGATGCGCGAACCGCAAAAACAAATTGTAAAAGGCGGTTCGCAAATTTCCATCTCGAATTTGAACGGAATGGATTACTGGCTTGCGACGGAAATGTACGCGACGGTTTATTCGCCTTGCGCTTCCGGCACGGGCAAATGTTCATACGGAACGGCGAGCGGCGCGCGCGCGGGCTACGGCATTGTGGCGGTGGATTATTCTATTTATAAATATCTCGCGGGCATGAGAGTATACGTCCCCGGTTATGGCGTTGCCACCATCGGCGATACGGGCGGCGGTCCGATTATCGAAACCGCGTTTGGCGTGCCGCGCACAAAATGGATTGACTTGGGATTCGACGACGGCAAAATTGTGGATATGACCGGTTGGGTAAAGGTGTATTTTCTCGCGCCCGCGCCCGCGGAGATTCCGTATTTTTTGAAGTGAAAAATCTCCCTCACCCTACCCCTCTCCCAAAAGGAGAGGGGACTCTGGCTCCCTTCCCCCTTTGGGCGTGTCACCCTGAGCAGAGCGAAGGGTCTCCGAGATAATCGTAGAGGTTCCTCGCTTCGCTCAGAACGACACCGCGTAAGGAGAGTGATTAATAATGCGTCGCGCCAACCTTTCATATTTACTTGTAAGCAAAGAGAAACTGCTGATCAGATTGTTTGACAGGCAAGGCGCGACGCATTACCGCAAATAACATGAACCGAAAACAAAAAAACATTCTCGCCATTCTCGCCCTCATCGCCTGCGGATTTTTTTCTGCGGCGGGAATTTACGCGTATCAAACTTATCGAACCTTCGCGCAAGTTCCGCTTGGCGCGGCGCTGCCGGAGTACACGCGAATCTCATTACCGCCCACATGGACGGCAACCGTCGGAACCCCGCAGGGCGCGGTGACGCTTGCGCCGACAATCACCCTCGCGCCAACCAATACCATCGAACCGATATGCAGCGGTCCCGACGTAATGAACATTCTCGCCGTTGGCGCGGATTCGCGCCAGGACGCGTACATCTACGGGCTGGCGGACGCGATCCGCATTGTGCGCGTGGAATTCAAAACGCCGCGCGTGACCATCCTTGAATTTCCGCGCGATCTTTGGGTCGAGATTCCCTACATCGCGGATAATCTTCACGGCATAGATCACGGCAAATTAAATCAGGCGTATTTATTCGGTCAACCCGGAGACGGCTTTAATTATTGGGATAATCCCAGCGGCGGCGCGGGGCTGCTCGCGCTGACGCTCAACCAAAATTTCGGCGTGCAATCCGATCATTACGTCACCGTCAACATGCGGACGTTTGAAAACATCGTCAACGCGATGGGCGGCATTGACATGACCATTACCGATGAAGAGACGGCAAAAAATACGGGGCTGCCCATCGGCGCGAATCATCTCGACGGCGCGGGCGCGCTCAAGGTGGCGCGCAACCGCGAAGAAGGCGTATTCGAACGCGCCAACAATCAAAATCGCGTGTTGTGCGCGCTGCGAAAAAAAATACTCAGCCCCGGCGTAGTTACAAAAATTCCCGATTTAATCGCGTCGTTTCAAGATAACATTCGCACCGATTTCACGCCCGAACAAATTACGCAACTCGCCTGCCTCGGGACGAAACTGCGTCCGCAAAATATTGCCTTCGCCAGTTTTCCCGAAGAACTATTTACGCCGTCGCGCCAAATCCCGGACGTGTACACGCACAACCCCAAAGGCGTTTTTATTTGGGACGTAGATTTCAAAATCCTGCGCGATTATGTGGCGCAATTTCAAGCGGGCGACTGGCCCCCCGCCGAGTCCATCGAGAAAGAAACAAAGGAAGTCGTTTGCGAATGAACCCATATCAAAATATTCCCCCGCTCGACGCCGAAGCCGTGTTAAAAAGATTCGGCTTGCGCGCCGATAAAAGTCTCGGACAAAATTTTTTACAGGACGAATCCGCGCTGGAAAAAATTGCGCTCGCCGCCGATATTCAAGCGGATGATACCGTGCTCGAAATTGGTCCCGGTCTCGGAAGTTTAACCCGCTACTTATGCGCTTCTGCCCGTCAAGTGACCGCGATTGAACTTGACGCGGATATGCTGCCCCCTCTCAAAACGATTCTTGCGCCGTACAAAAACGTCCGCGTAATTCACGGCGATATTCTCAAAAAAAATATTTCGGAACTGATCAACACGCCCGATTATCTCGTCGTCGCAAATATTCCGTATTACATTACCTCGGCTGTGATTCGACATCTGCTCGAAAGCGAAGTCAAACCGCGCCGCGTGGTACTCACCATTCAAAAGGAAGTCGCGGAACGCATCTGCGCCGAAGCGGGAGATTTAAGTCTGTTGGCGTTGAGCGTGCAAGTGTATGGAAAGCCATCCGTCGCCGCGAATATTCCCGCCCACGCATTTCATCCCGCCCCCAAAGTTGATTCTGCGATTCTACGCATTGATATTTATCCCGAACCGATTGTTCCGCGTGAAATGATCAAGACTTTTTTCAAACTCACCAAAGCGGGATTCAGCCAAAAGCGCAAAACGTTACGCAACTCGCTTTCATCGGGGCTGCATATTCCCACCAAAGAATCCGAAGCCATGCTCGCATCCTGCGGCATTGATTTCATGCGCCGCGCAGAGACGTTGTCTATTGATGAATGGCTGAGGTTGTGTGAAAAAACTTAATTCCAAACACGCTTTTCTGGAGAACACTCATGGCAACAAAGCAGGAAGTAATTGCATTCATCGCATCTGACTTTCCACAGGTCAAAAGCATTATCGAGGAAGTTGGAGATCGTTCCGCGACGATAAGAAGAAAAATAGGCGTCGAAGACCTGCGGCCCGGAGGAACGGTTTCCGGTCCCGTCTTGATGGCAACGGCGGATTTCGCCCTGTATGTAGCCCTTCTGGGTGAAGTTGGGATCATTCCGCTGGCAGTGACGACCAACCTCAATATAAACTTTCTCAGGAAGCCCATGCCGGATCGCGACATCATTTGCGTATGTAAATTGATCAAGGTCGGACGTTCTCTTGTTGTGGGCGAAGTAAGCATATACTCAGAGGGAAATCAAGACGCCGTGGCGCACGCTGTCGGCACGTATTCCATTCCGCCAGCGCGTAATGGTAAGAAATGAAAAGGAAAAACAAAACAGCCCCGCGAACGCTTGATGTCCGCGAGGCTGTTTGTTATTTGAGATTCACTTTTATTCTTTTTTATCAACATACAAGTCGATCTTATCCAACAAATCAGGAACATCGACGGTGGAGGTTTTCCAAACTTCATCCCAATCTATTAAGTCGTAAGCATGAATTAAATTATCGCGCATCCCGGCAATCAACGTCCAGGGAATTTGCGGATATTCCGCGCGAAATTCTTTGGATAATCGTTTAACCGCTTCGCCGATAACCGTTAATTGATAAAGAACCGCAGAACGCGTTTTCGAGTCATAAATAAAGGCGTCTTTGTCAAAGCCTTCTATAAAATCAATAACAAACTTTGCAGCATTAATAATATCCTGAATGACAACTTCATCACGCCGCATAAGTCGCCTCGTTATCGGTAAAGATGATTTTCACATCTCTTAAAATATTCTCGCGCAAAAGGAAATTTTGAGTTTGTTCAAGCGCGCGGCGAGTTACAAGATCAACTTTACGGTTGAAAATAGTTTCTAATTCAAGTCGTATTTGGACATGGTCAAACAATCCCCAATTCGCCTTTTCAGCAAACGATACGAGAACATCCACATCGCTTTCAGGTTTGAAATCCGCGCGCGCAGACGAACCGAACAAGGCAAATTCGCGAATTTGCCAACGTTTGCAAAAGCGGACAATGTCATCTTGAGGAATGGACTCAATAAATTTCATCTTGAAATAATTATACACGCACATTCAAACAAAACAGCCCCGCGAACGCTTGATGTCCGCGAGGCTGTACTGTCTTACTGATTACTGATTACTGGTCACTGACTACTGACCTACGTTCCCTCTTCCCAAGAGTTCAAATAGTGCAACTGCTCGTCCGTGAGGACGTCAATCTTCACGCCCATGGCTTCGAGCTTGAGGCGCGCAATTTCGTTGTCAATATCGGCTGGCACGGAGTAGACTTTCTTTTCGAGTTTATCCGCGTTCTTCGCCATATATTCGGCGGCAAGCGCTTGATTCGCAAAGGACATATCCATCACAGAAGCGGGATGACCTTCGGCGGAAGCGAGATTGATGAGACGTCCCTCGCCAAGAATGTTGATCTTGCGTCCGTCTTTCGTAATGTACTGTTCAACAAACGGGCGGACGCGGTTCGGTTCGCCCACGCTCATTGCAGCAAGCGAAGGGATATTGATTTCAACGTTGAAGTGACCTGAATTTGCGACGAGCGCGCCGTCTTTCATCACTTCAAAATGATGTTTGTCAATCACGTTGAGGTCGCCCGTGAGCGTGCAGAAGATGTCGCCAATCTTGGCGGCGTCGCCCATCGGCATTACCTGATAACCGTCCATGACGGCTTCGAGCGCCTTCATCGGATCGATCTCGGTGACGATGACCTGCGCGCCCATGCCGCGCGCGCGCATGGCAAGACCGCGTCCGCACCAACCGTAGCCAGCAACGACGAAATTCTTACCCGCAAGTAAAACGTTCGTCGCGCGGATGATTCCATCCACGGTGGATTGACCCGTTCCGTAGCGGTTATCAAACAGATGTTTGGTCAGCGCGTCGTTCACCGCGATAACGGGGAATTTCAACACTTTATCGGCTTCCATCGCCTTCAAGCGGATAACGCCCGTAGTGGTCTCTTCGGTGCCGCCGATGACGTTCTTGAGCATCTGCTTGCGTTCCGCATCGCTCAAACCCTGCGCCCATGAAGCGAGAGAAGGTTCGAGTTTCTCAAAGCGTCCCATCTCGATGAAGAACAGCGAAGAAACAAGATCGGCGCCGTCGTCCTGCGTCATGTGGGGCATGTGCTCCAACGCGGCGCGGATGTGTTTGAAGTATGTGACTTTATCTTCGCCTTTGATGGCGTAGACGGGAATCTCATATTGATTCACCAACGCGGCGGCGACGTCATCCTGCGTGGAAAGCGGATTCGACGCGGTGAGAACGATGTCCGCGCCGCCTTCCTGCAGGGTAATCATCAGGTTTGCGGTTTCGGTGGTCACATGCAAACAGCAGGAAAGGCGCAGTCCCTTAAGCGGTTTCTCTTTCTTGAAGCGCTCGCGGATGGAACGAAGGACGGGCATTTCGCGTTCCGCCCAATCAATACGGCGGCGTCCGCCTTCGGCTAATTGCAAATCTTGGATATCATAATTATTCATTTATTGCTCCTTCTTATTTTAGGTAATTAGGAAAAAGGTAATGAGGAAACAGGGCAATCCCTAATCCCTAATTACCTAATTGACTATTTTATTAATTCATCCAACTTTCCGCTGTCGTCAAAATGCTTGCGGAAGCGTTCGACAAATTCTCGTTTTGTATAACTGTGATTTTGCGTGCCGCGCTGTTCGAGACAATACACCGCGCTGAGCGAACCGATTTCGCCGCACAACTTCCAATCGAAGCCGTGAGAATAACCCGCGAGGAATCCGCCGCGGAAGGCGTCGCCTACGCCGGTTGGGTCAACAATTTCATCTTCGGGAACCGTCGGGATGTGAACCGAATCGCCGCCCATATATAAATCCGCGCCGTCTTTTCCGCGCGTGATAACCAATACTTTGACGTGCTGAAGGATTTGGTCGAGACTCCATCCCGTCTTCTTGGAGATAAGTCCAAATTCGTAATCGTTACAGAAGAGGAAGTGCGCGCCTTCCATATCGCGCGCGAGTTCGCTGCCTTCGAGCCGCAGCACTTGCTGGCTTGGATCGTATAAATACTTAATTTCCAATTCGCGGCACTCGGCGGGGAATTTCATCATCGCATCGGGCGCGCTCGGCGAGACAATCACAAGATCGGGTTTTTTATCCAGATCTTTGAGCGATTGCATCGCGGAGTGTCCCATCGCGCCGGGGTAGAAGGACGCGATTTGCGCGGAGGCTTGATCGGTGGTCGCAAAAAACGACGCGGTAAAAACGCCGGGGACGACTTGCATCAGCGAAGTGTCTATGCCTTTCGCGTCGAGCCATGCGCGATAATCGCCAAAATCCTCGCCGACGGTCGCCATCACGCGCGGCTTTTCGCCGAGCAGCGCCATGGTGTACGCAATGTTCGGCGCAATACCGCCGCGCTGCCGGGACATGCCATCCACCAAAAATGACAGGCTGATGGACGCCAGACGTTCGGGCAAAATTTGTTCTTTGAATAGACCGGGGAAGGTCATCAAATAATCGTATGCTACAGAACCAGTGAGAAGTATGTCCATGTTTACTCGCAGAAAAAGGCGCACTCTTGCGAGTGCGCTGGATTTATTAACACGCGTGAGTTTATCACGGCATAACTGGATTGTCTAGAAATTGGAGTTGCAATTTTTAATTTGAGCGGAAGTTTTATCCAACTACTCTTATCTCGCGCGGCATATCGCTTAAAACATCTACGCCGTTTTCCGTAACGACGACATCATCTTCGACGCGGACGCCGTTGCGATTGGTCAAATAAATACCCGGCTCGACGGTATACGCCATGCCCGCTTCAAGCAACTGCATATTATCTCCGCGCATATAAGGTTCTTCGTGTCCTTCCATGCCAATGCCGTGACCCGTGCGGTGCGTAAAGTGTTTTCCATAACCCGCCTTTTCAATCACGTCGCGCGCGGCAATATCCACAGCCGCGCAAGGGACTCCCGGCTTGCCGGCGGCGCGACCTGCCGCGTTTGCTTCCTGCGTGATTTCATGGATTTTCCGGCATTCGTCATCCACATCGCCGACGGCGAAAGTGCGCGTCAGGTCTGACATATATCCGTTGTATCCCGCGCCCCAATCTATAACCAACAGATCGCCCGCTTGTAGTTTTCTCTCGCTGGGAGAAGCGTGCGGGTTCGCGGAATTCGGTCCCGAAGAAACAATTGGAGAGAATGGAAGTTCCGGGTCGGAATCATGTTTGAATAATTGAACGACCAATTCCGAAGATACTTCGCGTTCGGTCATGCCGATCTTGATTTGCGGAAGGGTCGCCTCCAGCGCGTCTTGCGCGATCTTGACCGCGCGGCGCATCGCTTCGATTTCCTCCTGATCTTTTTTCAAACGCAGCGCAGCCAGCGTCTCGCTTGCATCGGGATACCTGGCTTTGGGCGCGCCCGTTTGTATATAATTAAATTCCATCAGGCGCAATTGGCGCGGCTCGACGCCGATGAGTTTGCCATCCAGCCCCAAGACCTGCGCGGCTTTGCGGAAAGCGTCATCCCATTCGCTTGGAAGTTCGCCATACGGAATGGCTTGCACCTTGTATGGGAACATCTCCACTTTGGGGAGTTCAAGTTCGGGCAAAACCAGCAGAGGGGCTTGGTCTGCAGTAACAAACAGCACGACAGGGCGTTCCATCAAGTGGAAATGCAAGCCAGTCAAATAGGTCAGGGTGGGACCCGGATTCAACACAACAGCATCCAATCCGGCGGTCGTCAACGACGCGGTCAGGTTTTTCAAGCGGGCGATGGTCACGAAAGTCTCCTATCATAGATTGTGATTCTTTTTTGAAAATGCGTAAGCAATCCAATCTATGATAATGGGGAACAACGTTTCCAAAGCGATAATGATATGAAAGCGCCACGGAATGATCAAACTGCGGCGCGGACGCTTCGCGACGCCCACCACGCGGCTGGCGACATACTCAGAACTCATGTGCGCCATTAGCGCCGAGTTGACCTTGCCGTACGCTTTATTCTTGCCGACATGCCGCCCAAACTCGGTAGCCGCCGGACCCGGATAAATTCCGCTGACCTTGACGCCCAGCGGAGCCACTTCGCGGCGCAGCGCATCGGTGAACGCGCGCACGCCAAATTTACTCGCCGAGTAACTGGCGGCAAGCGGCGTGGCGACAAAACTTGCGACAGAACCCATGTTGATAATATGTCCCTCGCCGCGTTTGAGCATGTGCGGCAGCGCCTCGCGCGTGACCTGCATCAAACTGACGAGATTGACATGCACGAGCATATCCACGTCGCGTTCAGGCGAGTGATTCTCAAACCATTCCACGCGCCCAATGCCCGCGTTGTTAAAGAGAATATCAATTTGACCGTATAGATCGAGCGTGGTTTGCACCATATTGGTCACGTCGGCGCTTTCCATAATGTCCACAGGGATCGCCATCGCTTCGCCGCCCATATCTTGAATTTTTATGGCGAGGTTTTGCAAACGGTCAATGCGCCGCGCTGCAAGGACGACCTTGCATCCTTCCTTTGCGAAAAGTAAAGCGGCGTCCTCCCCAAACCCGGAGGATGCGCCTGTGATAAGTACGACTTTATTTTTTAGGCTGGTCATGTATTTTCTCAGTGCTTTCGTGTTGTGGTTTTATCATCCGAACCAATATGAAAAATCTTTGTTATGAAGTGGAATCGATTTGCGGCATAGGCGAACTCAAATCACTCAACAAGAACGATTATACCGTGGGACTATCTTGATTTTCATCTGTGAATATAAAACAGATCGTACTTCCCTCACAAAAAAAAGCGTTTAGGGTAAAATCTCATTTGAAGGGAGGAAAGATAGAAAGATCATCTCCTATAAAAAATCAGCCGCCGCTGTAGATAAACAAGGAGAAGTTCATGTTAAATCAAAACAAGATAAGCATTCTGTTAGCGGATGACGACCTTTTCACAAGAGAAGGCATTCGCACATTGCTTGGCAAAAAAGCGCCTGATATAGAAATTATAGGCGAAACAGGAAGTGGAAACGGAATAAAACAATTGATCGCGGATTTACGTCCCCAAATTTTATTATTAGATTTAGTCATGCCGAATTTAATACCTGCCGAGCAGGTAAAATGGGTATGTGAAAATTATCCGAACACAACTGTATTAATATTATCCTCCCACACTGACGAACGCTACTTAGCGAACATGATGGAAGCGGGTGCGGCAGGATGTTTAGATAAGGGAGTCTTAGTGTCTAAATTGATTTCGGAGATTCGCCGCGCCGCCGATGGTCATATTCTATTTGACAAAATACAGCAGGATAAGGCAAGTCAATGGAGAAAGAACATAGGCGACAAAATAGAATCGTTAACCGACCAGGAGCGCGCCATTCTTAAGTGTCTCGCGCAAGGCATGGACAACAAGGAAATTGCGGCAAAGTTAGACGTCACAATTACAACAGTATCCTTTCACACAAAAAATATATTTGTGAAATTACAAGTGAAATCACGCCTGCAAGCGGCTCTTTGGGCTAGGGATAATTTGCCTGACAACCTATATAAAAACATAGGTTAAAGACTATAGTTTTGTATAGGGACAAAATGAAGGGATTGGCATAGAATTTTTCTTGTATCAAAATCAAATCACAAGGAGAATTTTTGTTTCAAAGCAAAAAGGGAAGATTACTGATTGGATTGACAGTCATACTATTTTTTATTGCTGTCGCATACTATACTACGGCAAGAGCGCAAGTAGCGAATGCCGATGAAGTTGTAAAAATGGTTAATGACTGGAAAGCTAGGAAAGCCAAAGATCTGAAACACGGTCAATGGGTACATATGGTTTATTCCGTCACCTCAGAAAACCGCAGCGGGGTTATTTTGCCAGACGAGCAGATGATGCCATCGTCATATACACAAGAAGATTGGTACTATATAAACAAGGATGGATTGGTGGAGAAAGGGGTATTTAGCATGAAAGATAACGATGGAAATATTTTTCAGCAATCCGCTTATCAAAACAATACTTATTTCAATCTTACATTTGGAGAGCGTATGGTGGAAGATCAACCACCCTACCCTTTTAATTTTGACTTTGGGGTTGCAAGCAATATAATGGATGCCAAAGCGATCAAAAAATCAGACGAAAAAGTGAAGGGGAAATCAAGAGTTGTGTATTCATACATCGAGACGCTAAAACTTCCCACCCAACTCGGTCAGGACGACGTTATTGTAGACACAATCATGACAAAAGATTATTTCGATAAAGAGAGCGGGGACTTTGTCCAAACCGAAACAATTTGGACTCTGGCGAATGGCGCGCAAATTGTTGACAATTCGGTGGAAATCATTAGCATTGACGGCTTTCCCGATGCTCCCGATGAAATCCTAAAAGTTTTGGAGGAAGTAAAATGAAAATCAAAATCTTTTTACTCGCCCTTACGGCTACGATAATACTGGTTGCCAATTTTCAACCCGCGTTAGCAGGGAGCTGGATGTATCACTACTCAGCTGTATATGTACAAGCCACAAGCTACGGCGGCGGCGGAAAAAAGATCTCAAAAATATCAAATACGCAGTGGCTGGCAGAGATTTCAACCATTACAACCCCGGGACTAGCGACGGTTCCCGTCGGATGGACATACTGGACTTCAAGAGAATTGTGCAATGGCTCTATTAAAAGTCAAAAAATACACTCTGGTAGATCAGTGAGAACTTCCACTGGAACAACCTATAATTATCAATATATGACAACACAATCTTGTAGTATAGGAACAAGAACCGCTCAGGTTTTGGGAAAACACGAAGTTCTTGGTTCCAAATATATTTATCGGGATAATTGGATAAGATCTGCTAACATATCGGATGTTAAAACGTCAGCCGAAGACCTGCCAGATGAAGATATACCATAAAAACCAGCGCAACTGATATTCTGCAGCAAATGAGAGTGTCTAATCGCATGGGCTTATTTCCAGCGTCTAACCACGGAGGCGCTGAAACACGGAGAAAAAACTTTAAATTACTCTGCGTCTCAGTGGTTAAAGATTTTTTCTAGCCCATCATTTTAGACACTCCCCAGCAAATAGGATTAAACAAAAACGACTTGCTTATTGTATTGGCAAGTCGTTTTTTATAAATAAATTTAGAATTTACTCCTCCCCTTCTTCATCCTTTCGTTTCCTCGGTCTCGGCGGCGGAGTTGTCGCTTTCTCTGAAAGCGCAATCTCCAAAACATCATCCATGTGTTTAATGGGAATGATCTTCAATTCAGATTTGGCAATCTTGGGAAGTTCCACCAAATCCTTCATATTTTTTTCGGGCAGCAACACGGTTTTGAGTCCGGCGCGGTAGGCAGCCAAAACTTTTTCGCGCACGCCGCCGATGGGCAGCACGCGTCCGCGCAGAGTGATCTCGCCAGTCATGCCCACATGACGAAACACGGGGCGTCCCGTCAACGCGGAAATAATCGCCGTCGCCATCGTAATTCCCGCCGAAGGTCCATCTTTGGGGATGCCGCCCTCGGGCATGTGGATGTGAATATCCAACCGCTCGAAAATTTCCAAGTCCAGTTTCAAATGCGCAGCGCGCGATTTGATATACGTCAACGCGGCTTGACCTGATTCCTGCATCACCTCGCCCATTTGCCCGGTCATCTGCATCCCGCCCTTGCCTTCGATGATGGCGACCTCGACGGGCATGATCTCGCCGCCATTCTCCGTCCACGCGAGGCTGGTGGCAACGCCCACTTCGTCGCTGCGTTCCGCTTCGGAGGGAAAAACTTGCTGCGGTCCCAATAATTTTTCAATCATATCGGGCGCGATGGATACGGGATATTTTTTTCCTTCCGCTTTCATGCGCGCCACCTTGCGGCAGATTTTTCCAATCTCGCGCTCCAAACTTCGCACGCCCGCTTCGTATGTATATTCGCGGATGATTCTTTGCAACGCGGCGGGTTCAAATACAAGACCAAGATTCTCCACGCCGTTCTCGTCTAATTGGCGCGGAATGAGATAACGATTCGCGATCTCGATTTTTTCTTCTTCGATATAACCGGGGAATTCGATGACTTCCATGCGATCCAGCAGCGGAGAAGGAATCGAAGCGAGCGAGTTCGCAGTGGTCACAAACATCACTTTGGAAAGATCAAACGGCAGTTCGAGATAATGGTCGCTGAAAGCAAAATTCTGTTCGGGGTCTAACACTTCCAACATCGCGGATGCGGGATCGCCGCGAAAATCGGAATACAGTTTGTCAATTTCATCCAACATAAAAAGCGGATTGGACGTGCCGCCGCGTTTCATCGTTTGGATAATTCTGCCGGGCAGCGCGCCGATATATGTGCGGCGATGTCCGCGAATTTCGGCTTCGTCGCGCACGCCGCCCAAAGACACGCGCACGAATTTTCTTCCCAATGCATCCGCGATAGAACGCCCCAGCGAAGTCTTGCCAACGCCGGGAGGTCCCACAAAACATAAAATCGGCTGGCGTTCTTTTTTCGGCTTCAACGAACGCACGGCGATGTATTCCAAAATTCTTTCTTTGGCTTTCTTCAAACCGTAATGATCGCGCTCCAAAATTTTCGCCGCGTTCTTCACGTCCAAATTATCGGGCGTGGAATTGCTCCACGGCAGGTCGGTAATCCAATCAATATAGGTGCGGATGATGCCCACTTCGGGAGCCATCGGCGGCATTTGATTCAATCGCTCCAATTCTTTGAACGCGACTTTCTTCGCCTCTTCAGGCAGGTTCGCGGCTTCGATTTTTTTCTTCAAGTCAGAAGCGTCGCGCGAAAAAACGTCGCCCTCGCCAAGTTCGGTTTGAATTTGCTTCAACTGCTCGCGCAGATAAAATTCGCGCTGCCCTTTATCCACCTCGTTTTGCACCCGCGCATGAATTTCGTCTTCCAATTCAAGCACGTCCACTTCCTGCGCGAGGAGCGCGTTCAACTGTCCCAGCCGCGCCTTCGGGTCGAGGATCAACAACAACCGCAATTTCGCTTCGTAGGTTAATGAAAGCGAGGTAGCGATCATATCCGCGAGCCAGCCGGGTTCGCTGACGTTTAACGCGAAGAGATGCGCTTCTTCGGGAATCGAATGATCCAGTTGTACGCAACGCTCGAACATGCTCAACGCGGAACGCATCAGGGCTTGCGTTTGCCTGTCCACAGTTTGCGCCTCGGTGATAATGCGCGCGCGCACTTTAAGATACGGTTTCGTACGGATGAACTCCACGATCTCCACGCGCCTGCGCCCCTGCACCAACGCGGAGTATGAAGCGTCGGGCATGTGCAGCAAACGCCCCACCGACATTTCCACGCCGACGGGAAGGAAATCGTCGACGCCCGGTTCGTTCACTTCGGGGTCTCTTTGCGTCAGCCCGATGACGGTTTGCTCTTTGCGCTGGGCTTCCTGCACAGCCAGCAAAGAAGCCTCGCGCCCGACAAAGATGGGCGAAACCATGCGCGGGAAGACAACCATGTCGCGCAGCGGCAGCACCACAGCCTCAATAAGTTCGTCCGCGTTGGGTTCCATATTCGGGATGCGGTACAGTTCTTCCGTCCGCTGCGAGAGGGTTAAGTCAAAGTTATCTTCTTCTTCGTTCCAATCAGGTTGGGTCATTTGTTATCCATTTAGTGTCAGCCTTCGCATCGCTACTAAGAAACAAGGAAATTCAAAACCATTTTCGCCACGGATTTCACGAATTGCGCGAATTTTTAAATCTATCCGTGACAATCCGCGTAATTCGTGGCTGAATTTTTTGTTGCTTTCGCTTTGAACGACGTTTTTTCACGCCGCAGTTTTACTCAGAATGACAGTGAAGTATGAGTTTATTTAATACTACCACGCAAATTACTCTCGCAGTAAAAAATCTCCGCCTTCAAGCAAGCCGTCCAAAATCGCATTGATCGCATCAGAATTCAGCAACCGATTAAATTCAAACGACTTCAGTTTCGTTTGAGTCGTCCGCACGGACGGTTCGAGAAAATCGCCAAACGGCAGCGAAGTCTTAAATAATTGATAATATAAAAATCTGCGCGCATTGCGTTTGAACTCGGCGGGGACTTCTATTGAATTAACTTCCAAAAATTCTTCCGCCTTTTCCTCAATTTATTCAACAACCTTAAA
>JAQTWR010000319.1 GCA_028689195.1 Anaerolineales bacterium
CTTGCAATCGCGTTTTTCATTGGCTTTGTTTGGGCGTACGCTTATAGCATGGAATTGGCGTCCCACGATATGAGGGTGAAAATTACATGGGTACTCATTCGACTTTCTTTCCTCAGGTTTATCGGGCTTACGGTATTATGGATGATCTACGAGTATCTGGGGCTTTTTTATCAACGCCTCCAAAAATATGTTCCCGCCCTGCTTATCATACCCGCGCTAGGACTTAGCCTGATTTGGACGGGAGAATACCATCATCTTTTCCGCTACGATTACGCGATACAACAGGCAGGAGAATTAAATATTCTCACGTGGAAAACCGGACCAGCATATTGGCTGATCTATTTTTCTGATGTTGTTATATATTCCGCCGCATTGCTGCAATTGTTTCTTTCGCTTTCAGATTCGATGTCAGAGACGCGACAACAGACAACCTTAATCGCCGTCGGGACGCTTGCGCCTATTACGTCGGATGTTCTTTTTACATTTGGCGTTACGCCAATTTCCGGATTTAACATTACGCCGTACATAATGCTGTTTTCAGGGGGGGCGCTTCTCTTTGTCGTTTTTCGTTATGGCTGGTTGAACATTGTCCCCGTGGCTTGCAACACGCTGGTTGACATCATTCCCAGCGGAGTGATTATTACGGACGCAAAGAAGAACATCGTCTCTATCAATCCTTACGCGCAAAAGATCTTGGAAATTTCCGCCGCTGCCATAATCGGACAGGATATTCAAAAAGCATTCTCATCGCTCGATACGGGGACATTCCCCAAGTTGAGCATGGAATCTGGCAGAAAAGAACTGCAATACAAAAACGCAAAAGGGAATACCGAGTATCTTGGCTTTGAAGTCGTAGCGCTCAAAGATCAATTTGGAAGTTTGAGCGGGCATTTGGTCTACTTCAACAACATCACCAAGCGCATGGAAAGGGAACTGCGCCTACAGCAACTCACCCAGGCGGTTGACCAAA
The DNA here is from genome assembly GCA_028689195.1 of Anaerolineales bacterium. GTDB lineage: Bacteria > Chloroflexota > Anaerolineae > Anaerolineales > Villigracilaceae > Villigracilis. The sequence continues at coordinate 971 of JAQTWR010000319.1, forward strand.
GCCCAGCCTCGGTTGTCATCACAGACGCAGACGGGGCAATTACCTATGTGAACCCGTATTTCTCCGTTCTTTCAGGCTACACCCAAGAAGAAGCCATCGGGCAGACCCCTCGCATTATACAATCGGGGGTTACTTCGGAAAGCGTATATCAGGATATGTGGCAAACCATCAAGGCAGGACGGATTTGGCGCGGCGAGTTCCTGAACAAAAAGAAAAACGGAGAATTGTACTGGGAAATGGAAGTCATCGCGCCTGTTTTCGGAGATAAAGGGGATATTGTTAATTTCATCGCCGTAAAAGAAGACATCACCACGCGCAAACAGGTTGAAGAACAATTACGGCGCGCAAACCGCCAAATGGAAAACAGCCTGCGGAAAATCGAGGGATTGCAAGCCTCGCTGCGCGAACAAGCCATCCGCGACCCGTTGACCCAATTGTATAACCGCCGTTTCATGGACGAATCTATCGAGCGGGAATTCCATTATGCCGAACGACAATTGCAGCCGTTGAGTATTGTCCTTTTGGATATTGATCACTTCAAGAAAATCAACGATACCCACGGACACCGCGCCGGCGACGAGTACTTGATTATGCTCGCTAAATTGCTTCAAAATTACGTCCGCAAGTCTGATATTGTCTGCCGATACGGAGGCGAAGAATTTTTACTGGTACTGCCCAATTCAAATTTCAATTCAGCCGCGCAACATGCGGAGGAATTGCGGCGTTTAATTGAAGACACGGCGATCGTATTTGAGGGTAAGGAAATAAAAGCCACGATCTCGCTGGGCGTGGCAACCTATCCGACGCATAGCGCAAGTTACAGCGAGATCATCAACAAAGCGGACCTGGCGTTATACGCCTCCAAGCGGGCGGGACGAAACCGCGTTACTGTATGGACGGAAACTTAGCCCTGTTTTTTATTCCCCAACCATGATCCAATTCCCGCGCCAAGCAGCGCGATCAATATAATCACGCCCGCCGCTATCCCCCCGCTCTGACGCGACGCGGGCGGAATGGGCTGCGGCGTTGCGGTTGACGTAACTGTCGGCGCGGCAGGCTGTGTGGCGGTTGATGTTGGAATCCCAAACGTAGCCGTGAAAGTTACGCCGGGCGTGGGCGTTTTAACTTCTTCCGGTTTGGGCTTGTGAATGAGCAGTTTTTGCCCTTCGTAAATATCATCGGAACTCAACTTGTTCAGGCGTTTAAGATCGTCAATCGTAATCCCGTACGCGAGCGCGATTCCCCACAAAGATTCTTTTTGCCGCACAACATGGTATATCGTCCCGTCTTCAAGCGGAGCGCTGGTAACAATAATGCCGGAAGGAGTCGGCGTGACCGTATTGAGAAGTTCGGAGTTTTCCAGCGCCGCGCCGACGTCTAAAACATAATAGGTTATGCCTTTGTCGGTTGCGACGCCCGCGCCAATATCTTCGTAGTCGGCGGAAAACAGCGCGATGCGGTTCGCGGAATCCCCCATCCATTTTTTGACTAAATCTGCGGGCAGCAAGTTTGCGCCCGCGTCTATGTTTTCAGAGAAGAGACCGCCGCGCGACAAGTCGCCGGCGACGGGATACCTCGCCTCGATAGCGCGTTGATATGGCGCGAGGCTGCGCGCATAATGGCTGAGAAAGCCAGCCTTTGCGATGCGGTCGGCGTGGGTTTGCGCAATCCCCATCAACTTATCGTCTACTCGATACGGCGGCAGGTTATTGGCGACGCGCGCCGCGTTTACTTCCTCAATCAACGCAAGCGCTTCGGGAGGGACAAAAGATTCGGGCTGGGCGAATATTGGAGTAAACAGGAGCAAACTCAGCGTCAGGGAAAAAAGCGCGGATGTTAAAATTTTCGTCATAGATTCTCCGCGTCAAATTATACATGAGAGCCAGAGTCGCCTTAAAAGGAAGTGTCACGTTATAATCGTGGAAAATATTTTACAGAAGGCGAAACCATGAATCCCGAAGACAATAAACCAACCGATTTTATCCGCGAAGCCGTTGCCGAAGATTTGAAAAGCGGACGCTTCGATCACGTCCGCACGCGCCTGCCGCCCGAACCAAACGGATATTTACACATCGGGCATGTGAAAGCGTTTATGATTGATTATCTTGTCGCGAAGGAAAATAACGGCGAGTTGATTCTGCGCTTTGACGATACGAATCCCGCGAAGGAAGAGACCGAATTCGTAGAAGCCATCGAAGAGGATGCGCGCTGGCTTGGCATCGAATGGGTCAAAGTGACTTATGCGTCGGATTATTTTGACGAGTTGTATGAGTGGGCGAAAAAACTGGTCTTGATGGGCAAGGCGTATGTGGACGATCAAACTCCCGACGAGGTGAGTAAAAATCGCGGCACGCTGACCGAACCCGGGAAGAATTCTCCGTTCCGCGACCGCGACGCGGAAGAAAATATGGATTTGCTGGAGCGCATGAAAAACGGCGAATTCCCCGACGGCTCGCGCATTTTGCGCGCAAAGATTGACATGGCGCATCCGAATCTCAACATGCGCGACCCCGCCATGTATCGCATCATTCACAATCCGCCGCATCATCGCACGGGCGATAAGTGGAAAATTTATCCCATGTACGATTGGGCGCACGGACAGAACGATTCGATGGAGGGCATCACCCACTCGTTATGTTCGCTGGAATACGAAGACCATCGTCCGTTGTATGAATGATGCTGCACTGGTCCTCCAAAGACCTGCACGAATACTGCAAGGCACACGGCCTGCCCAACAACTTTGACTACGTGGACCCGACCAAGGGCGAAGACAACCGCGAATGCGGTTTGCACCTTGCCCACTGACCCCGACCGAACACGACCATGAACGCCCGCATCGACACC
>JAQTWR010000320.1 GCA_028689195.1 Anaerolineales bacterium
CCATGGCGCTGGGACATTGCTTTGTCGGCTACGACCTGCCCGCCCCTACGCGCGGATTCACCTTCACCGCGCAAGGCATGGAAAAGAACGTCGTCATGGGCGATGAAATTTCCGTCAAAAACGGCGTGACCTTGCAAGCCAAGTTTCCATCCGCCGCGGAGATACGTTTGTTAAAAGATGGCGCGGTCATCCAAACATGGAAAAATAAACTATCCTTCGCGCACATCACCGCCGAAGCGGGCGTATATCGCGTGGAAGCGTATCGCAAATATCTTGGCAAATTACGCGGGTGGATTTACAGCAATCCGATTTATGCGAGGTAGGCGCAAGACGAGAGTGTCTAATTGCATGGGCTTATTTCCAGCCTCTAACCACGGAGGCACGGAAACACGGAGAAAAAACTTAAAATTACTCTGTGTCTCTGCCTCTCAGTGGTTAAAGATTTTTTCTAACCCATCATTTTAGACACTCCCCGCAAGACTTGGTTTTAGACTTGCAAAATAGGTTTCAAATATTCAGATTATAATTTCGTCAATAACAATCTTATCTAACGAAACGGCAATATCATTAATGGACATCGTCTACCAACTGCAAGGCGTCCAGTTTGAATGGGACGAAAACAAAGCCTCGAGCAATATTCAAAAACACGGGGTCGCGTTTGAAGAAGCTGTCGAAGTTTTCTTCGACCCGTTCTATCAAACAGGCGACGCGTCGGTTGACGATAGCGAAGCGCGAGATTTCATTATCGGTTATACGTTTTCACAAAAACTTTTACTGGCAGTTTATACAGAACGCAAAGACCGAACCAGAGTCATCTCTGCCCGTCCCGCCACGCGCGCAGAAAGGAAAGTATATGAAGAAGCCAAATGAACAAACTTCAAAAACAGAAGAAGGATTTGAATTGAAATTGCGATTAAGGGAAAGCAAAGATGTAACCATTCAAATTCCTACCGATACGCTTGCCTCGTTGGAAAAAATATCCGCCAGCCGCGATATGTCCCTTGACGCCTTGATTAAGTTATACATCGGGCAAAGCATGAGACAAGATTTGGCGAAACTATCCGCCGACCGCATGTTGGAAAAAACGGCGCAAGTCCTAACGCGGCACATTAAATCCAAAGAAGAAGTCTCGGCTATTTTGAAAGAAATCCGCGTAGAAGCGGCGTCGTAGGCGGCGGCAAATTACGCGGGTGGATTTACAGATTCCCCGCCGCGCAAGCGACGCCGCCTGATTCACAATAGCGTTTATTACATTAACTATGCAGGTTTGCATAAAATTTGAATTGGTTGTATAGTGGGGACATGCGCGGGAAATAGTAATCCACAAAAAAATCCCGCATAAATACGCTCGTCGCCACAATGAGTCTTCAGTTATTTCGCAACTGTTGGGTAGTTCGTCGTAATATAAAAGGACTTCATTTATGAGACTTAGCTCCGTTCGCAGCGCGTCAGGAAATTTTTTCTACACCCTCCTTGGGGTAACCCTGATTCTATTTGGGTTATACCTGACAAGTGTCTATAATTACCTGCTTTTCCACAGTCTATCCGAGTTATCGAGCATTGCCATAGCCGTCGGCGTATTTTTACTGGTTTGGTATGCGCGCCGTTACATGCAAAACGATGATATGTTGTTCGTCGGCATTGCATCCTTATTCATCAGCGGATTGGATATGCTTCATCTTCTTGCCTATCGAGGCATGGAGATATTTCAGGGATACGGCTCAAACCTGCCAACCCAATTATGGATTGCCGCGCGGTACTTGCAGAGCCTGCCGCTTCTCGTCGCTCCCCTATTCTTCCATCAGAAACTCAATCCAAAAACCATATTCGCGGGTTTTACGGCGATTGTCGCTTCAATTCTGGCGTCCATTTTCTATTGGAAGATTTTTCCCACATGCTATATTGAAGGCGCGGGGCTGACGTCGTTCAAAATAATCAGCGAATATATTATCTCCCTGATCCTGCTGGCTTCCATCGCCTTGTTATACAAAAACCGCAAGGTGTTTTCTCCCGATGTTTTTCAACTGCTGGTTTTCTCCAGCGCCGCATTGATCTGCGCAGAATTGGCTTTCACATCCTACATCGGCGTATACGACATCGCCAACCTCATTGGGCATATCTTCAAGATTATTTCTAGTTTTCTCTTTGCCCGCGCCATTATCATCGTCGGACTCACGCAGCCGTACAACTTGCTCTTCAGAGATTTGAAAAAAAACAGGGATGAATTACAAACAGCGCGCAATGAACTGGAATTACGCGTGGAGGCGCGCACAATAGAATTGCAAGAACTGAACGCGCGCCTGCAAATAGAACTCGCCGAACGCGAAACAGCGGAAAGATTGCTGCGAGAAAAAGACGAGAACCTGCGCCTGATGATTGACGGTATGCAAGATCACGCCATTATCATGCTCGACCCGCAAGGATTTGTTCTCAATTGGAATTCGGGCGCGCAGAAATTAAAGGGCTATCAGGCGGAAGAAATTATCGGCAAACACTTCTCGCTCTTTTATACTCCTGAGGATATTCAACGCGGTGTGCCCCAGGAGTTATTAAAGACCGCCAATGAACAAGGCGATGCAAAAGATGAAAGTTGGCGCGTCCGCAAAGACGGCGCCCGTTTTCTAGCGGATGTGACCATCGAGGCGCTGCGCAACCAGGACGGTTCGCTGCGCGGCTACGCCAAAATCACCCGCGACATCACCGAGCGCAAACGGCTGGAAGACATTGCAAAACGCCTAAGCAGGCAGCATGAACTGGTGCTGGCTTCTGCGGGCGAGGGAATTTACGGGCTGGATATGAACGGGAATATGACCTTCATCAATCAGGCGGCGGCGAACATGTTGGGGAATTCCATTGAAGAACTTCTTGGGAAATCAGGTCACGCCGACCACCATCATACCCGCGCAGACGGAAGCCCCTCCCCGCGCGCAGAATGTCCCATCTACGCGGCGTTCCATGACGGCAAGACTCATCATGTAGATAGCGACATCTTCTGGCGGTTAGACGGATCGAGCTTTCCAGTGGAATATACAAGCACGCCAAACCGCGACGAAAACGGAGAGATACTGGGCGCGGTCGTCGTCTTCAGAGACATCACCGAACGCAAACGAGCGGAGCAAGCCCTGCAAGCTTACACCTCCAAATTGGAGCAAAGCAACCGCGACCTGCAAGAGTTCGCGTATGTGGCTTCCCATGACTTGCAAGAACCCCTGCGTAAGGTCATGGCTTTTGGCGACCGCCTGGCGACCAAATACGGAGAAACGCTCGACGAGACGGGACGCGACTACATCAAACGGATGCGCGGCGCCAGCCAGCGAATGCAAATACTCATCAACGACCTGTTGAGCTTCTCGCGGGTCTCCACGCGCGCTCAACCCTTTGTTGAAGTTGATTTGAACATGGTCGCCCGCGAAGTCGTTTCAGATTTAGAAAACCTGATCGAACGCACCGGCGCCCGCGTGGAAGTCGGCGAACTGCCCGTCATCGAAGCCGACTCGACGCAAATGCGCCAGCTGCTGCAAAACTTAATCGGCAACGCCTTGAAATTCCAGCGCGAGGGACAGACCCCGCACGTCAAAGTTTCCGCTAAGAATAACGGAAATACCTGCCAAATCTCGGTTGAAGACAACGGCATCGGTTTTGACACGCAGTATCTCGACCGCATCTTCAAACCCTTTCAGCGCCTGCACAGCCGCGAAGAATACGAAGGCTCTGGCATGGGGCTGGCAATCTGCCGCCGCATCGCCGAACGCCATAGCGGAAGCATCATCGCAGAGAGCGCGCCAGATAAAGGCGCAACCTTCCTTGTCACC
>JAQTWR010000321.1 GCA_028689195.1 Anaerolineales bacterium
CTCTTCCGATCTGCCGCTGGGGATGATCGCCGCAGTGGATACGGCGGGCTGGGTGGTGGGGCATCTCTACGGCGGAATCGTCGTCCGCTTTTTTGCGTGGCGGATGATTTTCTGGCTCAACCTGCCGATTTGCCTGCTCGCGTTTTTACTCATCTGGTATTTGATGCGCGACGTCCCCCAGGAACGCGGCGCGGGCGGCATGGATTGGATCGGCGCGGCGCTGATTTCCATCGCGCTGACTTTGCTCAACATTGGGCTGGGCGGCAATTCTGAAAGCGGATCCGCGTTGGGGGGGCAATCGGGTTTGCCGCGCTACGCCCTTCCCTTCGTTTTTGCGGCGTTCTTCTTTTTGATTCTATTCCTATGGCGACAGAAAAAAACGCGCCACCCTTTAATAGATTTATCTCTATTCCAACGGCAGAATTATCCCGCCGCGAGTTTGGCGAATTTTCTCATCGGCTTCAGTTTGTTTATCGCAATCGCCAACGTGCCGTTATTCATCAACTCGCTCGTCGCCACGTCGCTGGAGCAGGGCGCATGGGATAGCGGATGGATGCTCTCGGCGCTGACCATCCCCTTAGCGCTCGCGTCTGTACCCGGCGGATGGCTCTCCGAAAAATTCGGCTATCGCCTGCCCGCCATTCTTGGGCTGCTCCTCGCGGTCTTCGGATTTTCATTGATGAAAACCTGGGAGATGGAAACGCCCTATTTCACGATGGCTTCCCATCTCATCGTGTGCGGAATTGGAATCGGGCTGACTATGTCGCCCATCGCAACGGCGGTGGTGAACGCGTCGCCGCCAGATCAACGCGGGGTGAGTTCCGCGCTGGTGATTATCTTCCGCTTGATAGGAATGACGGTCGGCGTATCGAGCGTTACAACCTATGGATTATTGCGCGCGGATGCGTTGAGCAAGCGTCTCTTATCCGCCGCGCCCGATTTGAACGAAACAATTCGAGTAGGCATGGAGGTGACCCAACAAGTGATTAGCGAAACTTTCATCATTGCGGGGGGCGTCGCCGTTTTAGCGCTCATACCGGCGTTGTTCTTGAGAAGCGACAGTTACTCGTTCGCAGCGCGTCATTCTGAGGATGACGGGATTACGCGAGACGAGATTCGTTAAACAAAGAGGTGAAAAATGAACATGAATAATGAACCGTTTCAACAGGCTCAGCCGTTACAGCCCGCGGCGAAAAAATCAAACAAAACGCTTTTATACATCGGCTGCGGATGTTTGATCGTCATCGCCATTTGCGCGATCATCGGGTTGGGTATCTTCGGCTATATGTATTTCTTCAACGGCAGCGACCCCATTTCAGCGGTCGTCCCAAACGACGCGCTGGCGTACGCAAACGTTGACTTTTTACAATCGCAATCGGCGCAATTCAACGACGTCGTCTCCATTGCCCAGGGAATTGCGGGCGTAAAGAAGCAGCCGCTCATGGACGCTTTGGATGAAGCGATGCAAAACGAATTGAATATGTCCTTCAAAAGCGAGGTCGTGCCGTGGATGGGTCAGCATGGCGGGCTTGCAATCGTCAGCGGAGACTTTAATACGGGCGACGCGCAAGTCATGTTTATCATGGAAACGCGCAGCGCCAGCCGAACGGATCAATTCCTGTCGAAATTCATTGTCGCGCTGGAAGACCAGCGTCACATCAAGTTCGAGAAAAAGACGGTCGGCGGCGCGACGCTTTACGTCTATAAATCTGCATCCAACGCGGCGGACGACATGGTCGTTGCGCGCGTGAAAAAACTCGTTTACATCGCCAACTCAGAGGACGCGGTTCTCAAATCCATCAATCTCAAATCAGGCGACTCGCTTGCGAAATCGAGCAAGTATAAAGACGCGATGGCGGCGCTTCCGAAAGGCAGCATGTCGTCCATGTATATCAATGGAAACAACATTACCGATTACATATCCAGCCTTTCAAACGGAATCGGCGCGCCGTCGGCGAATCAATTTGCCGATAGCGGAATCAACGCGCTCGCGCTCAGCGCGTCCCTCGAAAAAGTGGGGCTGCGCCTCGACGTGGCGACAACCTACGACCCAACCAAACTCAACGACTTCAACAAGGAATCTCTCAAAACAAAATATCTAGCCCCCAAAGTAGATAAGTTGGTTCCTGAAAATACGTTCTTCTTTCTGGATATTAACAGCGCCCAGAACCCCGCAAGATTGACGCAGGCGGATAATCCCTTGTACACGAAAGACGTACAGGAAGCCCTCGACCTCTTCGAGAAGCAATACGGAGTGAGCATTAAAAAACTGCTCGGATTGCTTAACGGAGAATTTGCGGTCGCGGTGGGTCCTTCCAACGACGGGCTGTTTGCCACAACAGCGCAAGTCAATGTAGGCGGAACGATATTCGCAGGCACAAACGACGAAGCGGGCGCAAACATCTGGCTCGAGGGCGCGCGCGACGCTTTATCAAAACAAGGCGGAATGGAACTCGGCGCAAGCGGCGTCACGCTGGGCGGCTATCAATTGCAAAAAGTGACCGCACAAGGATTAGACGGTCAACTCCTGTTCTACGGCGCGGATAAAGGCTATATGATTTTAGGCACAAGTCAGGATATATTAGAAAACGGTCTCGGCGGCAAGAACACGCTGGCAAACAACGCCGTCTACCGCGATACGTGGAAAGCCTTCCCGTCGGGCAGTATGCCGTATCTATACATGAACGTCTCCGCTTTGATTGATTTTTATAAGAGCAGCGGGGCGGGCGGAGGTTTGGGCGACGCAGAAGCGGAGTTGCGGAGAATTCCCGTCCTTGCCGCCGCGCTGAACAACAGCGGCGGATATACCCGCAGCGTGACCATGATCTTCTTTATCAAATAGAATTCGTTCAGGTAGGGGCGCATTGCGAAGGAGTGTCTAAAAGGATGGGCTTTCTTTAACGCGAAGGCGCAAAGACGCCAAGCCTCAAAGGTTTCTTTGCGTCTTCGAGTCTTCGTGACTTTGTGTTTAGCCCACAAAGTTAGACACTCTCCATTGCGAATGCGCCCCTACAATACAACGCATACGGTAAAATCGCGTTCATGTCTTTCCGCAAAAATATATTTACGGTCATCCTCGTCGTCCTATTGACTGCGGCTTGCGCGCCCGCCACGCCCGCGCCAATACATCCCCCAACATACGATCCGTTTTTGCCAATTCCGCCAAACACGACGGAAGCGTCTCCCGTTTCCGCCGCGACCATGACCGCCACGCGCGAGCCGACTCCGACGCGCGCGCCGATCACCATTTCGCTGCCGCCGACGGCGGATTTCAACAACACGCCCACGCCAAACGCGGAGCGCGTCTTACCCACACCGCGACAGGACTCCGCGCAATACGTCATCCAAGCGGGAGATTCGCTTGGATTAATCGCGCAGAATTACGGCATCAGCGTCGAAGCGTTGATGGCGACGAACAACATCGCGGACGCGAACCTGCTTGAAGTGGGGATGAATCTCAATATCCCCGCGCCAAGTTTGGCAGACGCGGGAAGCGGCTTCAAGGTCATCCCAGATTCTGAAATGGTCTATGGTCCCGCGGGCGTATATTTCGACATCCAAAAATTTATCGAAAGTCAAAACGGGTATCTCGAAACCTACGAACAGGACGTAAACGGCGTGACGCTCACAGGCTATGAAATCGTGTGGATTGTGGCGCGCAATTATTCGGTCAATCCGCGTTTGCTACTCGCGCTGCTCGAATATCAAAGCGGATGGGTGACAAACCCTGCGCCGCTCAATACCGCGTACCCGATGGGACTGCTGGACGAAAACCGCTACGGCTTGTATCGTCAATTGGCG
>JAQTWR010000017.1 GCA_028689195.1 Anaerolineales bacterium
CATTCCGCGCCGTCGGGACCAATTTCTTTTTTCCAGATTGGCACAATTTCTTTCAGGCGGTCAATGCCGTAACGCGCCGCATCGAACACGCCCGTATCGCGGTGCGCGGCGGTGCAGGCGATCAACGTGGTAGGCGTTTTGGGATACAGTTTGCCGATGCGCTGCACGATGGCAATGCCCTCCACCACGCTCCACTTTGCGCGGATTTCATCGGCGACCTGCCTCATTTTTTCTTCCGCCATCGGGACGTACGCTTCGTATTCAAGGTAATCGGTGACATGCGCGTCGCCGCGACTGGTTTCGCCGCGCACCATGCCCGTAAAAATCGCCGCCGCGCCGGTCGTGGTCAACGTGATTTTTTCGAGCAGGGAGTTCAAGTCAATTTCATCTTCGGTGACGGAGAAAATCGTTGGAAGGTTGGAAGGTTTCATATTGAAAAATCATCCGCCAGAGACAGGCGGAAAGAGGGCAATCTCGGCATCGGGCGGGACAACGGCTTCATCGAAAGCGTATTCGCGGTTGATGGTCATCAGGACGGAATGTAGAGATTCTTTTAATTTGGGATATTCGCTTACGAGTCTTTCTTTCAACTCGAGGATGGTCATATCGGCGGGAATATCCATCTCCAGCGATTTCGTCCCCGCGCGGTCGCGGATGGTGGCAAAGAATAAAAGTTTTATGCGGTTCATTGAGTTCCTTTGTCGAAGGTCAAAGGTCTGGTGTTGACTTTCAACTTTTGACATGCTATTCGTTAATAATATCGCCCGACTGCCCGCCATGCTTTTCCACCAAACGGATATTTTGGATTCGCATGGTTTTCTCGGCGGCTTTCGCCATATCGTAGACGGTCAGCGCCGCGACCGAGACGGCGGTGAGGGCTTCCATTTCCACGCCCGTTTTGCCGTTGGTCTTCGCGGCGGCGGTGATAATAATTCCGGGCAGGGATTCGTCCAGCGCGAGGTCTACATCCACTTTTGAAAGGAAGAGCGGATGGCAAAGCGGAATCAATTCCGAGGCGCGCTTTGCCGCGCTAATTCCCGCGATTTGCGCGACGGTCAACACATCGCCTTTTTTGATCTGCCCCGCGCGGATTAAATCAAACGTCTCTTTCTTCATGCAAACTTCGCCGCGCGCGATTGCAATTCGTTCCGTATCGGGTTTTGCGCCAACGTCCACCATACGCGCGCGCCCATGTTCGTCGAGATGGGTTAACTTTGTCATGCGCGCGATTATACACTGGTATAATCGCGCGCTATGGAGAACCTGCTAGGACGTCAAATCACGGGCTATAAAGTGCAGACCCCCGTTTACGAAGGACCGCTCGATCTTTTATTGAGTCTGATCGAACGCGCCGAGTTGAACATTACCGCCATATCGCTTGCGGCGGTGACGGATCAATATTTATCGTATTTGCACGGGCTTGAAGAAATGAAGCCCGATGAAATTTCGTCCTTTCTTGTCATCGCGGCGAAATTGGTGCAAATTAAATCCGAAGCGCTGCTGCCGCGCCCCGTCGAACGCGAACCCGGCGAAGAAGACCCCGGCGTGGAACTGGTCGAGTTATTAATCCTATACAAACGCTATAAAGAAATTGCGGTTTGGATGATGGAGCGACAGGAGAATAATTTACGCACGCACCTGCGCGTCGCGCCGCCGCCCAAAGTGGAGGCGAAACTCGACCTCTCGAATCTGACGCTCGAAGGATTGCTCGCGGCGGCGGAATCGGCATTCTCGAAGGGCAAGAAAAAAGAAGCGCTCGGAACAGTGATCGCCGCGCCGCGCGTGACCATCCGCGAGAAGATCGAATATATTACGAAGACGATGAAGAGCATCCAGCGCATGTCGTTCAGCGGATTGATTACGGATAAATCCACGCGCATCGAGATCGTGGTCACGTTTTTGGCGCTGCTGGAACTGGTCAAACGCTACCGTCTCTCGGCGCGTCAAGACCAGTTATTCGGCGACATCGAATTTGAACGCACCGAAGAATGGCAAGACGACGAAGAAATCGAAGTCGAATTTGAGTAATAAAAAAGACCTCCGAAATTTCGGAGGTCTTTTTGCTGGGGACAATGGATTCGAACCACTACTAGCTGCTCCAGAGGCAGCTGTCCTGCCATTAGACGAGTCCCCAATAACCACAGCGAGCAACATTTTATCATGCACGGCAGACGCGGGCAAGCTCGAATTTTTGATAGGAGTGTCTAAAAGGATGGGCTTTCTTTAACGCGAAGGCGCAAAGACGCCAAGCCTCAAAGGTTTCTTTGCGTCTTCGAGTCTTCGTGACTTTGTGTTTAGCCCACAAAGTTAGACACTCCCTTTTTGATTTGCGTAACATCCCCGCCGTTAAATTTTGCCGTCAAACGAGTCTTCGCGTCGTCGCTTATAATACGCCCATGAATTTAACCCGCGCGCTCAGGATTAATCCGCTCAGTCCGCAGCGCGTGGCGTTTACGGGCGCGGGAGGAAAAACAACCGCCCTCTTTCAACTTGCGCGAGAATTGAAATCCGCTATTGTCGCAAGCGCCACGCATCTTGGCGCGTGGCAGGTTTCGCTCGCCGACCATCACATTATCGCAAATAGCATAAATGATTTGAAAGACTTGCCCGCGCGCGGAGTTATCCTCGTCACGGGCGAAATCGAAAATGAACGGACGAAGCCGGTCACTCCAGCCGTTCTGGACTGGCTACGCGCTGAGTCGGAAAACGAGGAGACGCCCCTGCTCATCGAAGCGGACGGTTCGCGCCAGAAGCCGCTCAAAGCGCCCGCCGCGCACGAACCGCCCATCCCCGACTTTGCGGAGATAGTCGTCGTTGTGGCGGGATTGAACGCGCTTGGCGAGCCGCTCGCCGACGCGCGCGTTCACCGCGCGAAAATTTTCTCCCAACTCAGCGGTTTGCAAATTGGGCAAACGATCACGCCCGAAGCGGTCGTCAGCGCGTTGGCGCATCCGCAAGGCGGGCTGAAAAATATTCCAAACCGCGCGCGGCGCGTTGCGTTTCTCAATCAAGCCGATACGCCCGAACTGCAATCCATTGGCGGAAAGATGGCGCGCAAACTGCGCGGTCATTTTGACTCGGTCGTCGTAGGATCGCTGCGCCAAAATACGTTTCAAACTATCGAACGCTGCGGGGGAATTATCCTCGCGGCGGGAGAAAGCAAACGATTTGGAATCAGCAAACAATTATTGGATTGGAACGGGAAGCCCTTCGTCAGGCAAGTCGCCGAAACCGCGCTTCGCTCTGACCTTGATCCTGTGGTGGTCGTCACAGGATTCGACGCAGCCCGAGTGGAGTCCGCGCTGGCGGGGCTGCCCGTGCAGATCGTTCATAATCCCGATTATCAAAACGGACAAAGCGCGTCCATCAAAAAGGGAATACAATCGCTGGAAGCGAATATCGGCGCGTGCGTATTCCTGCTTGCAGACCAGCCGCAAATTCCGGTTGAAATCATCCGCGCATTGACCGAGTCGCGCGCGCGCGAAATGCAATCCATCCTTGCGCCGCTCGTGATGGAAGAGCGCCGCGCAAATCCCGTATTATTCGACCGCGTCACTTTCGACGATCTGCTCAAACTCGAAGGCGACGTGGGCGGGCGCGCGATCTTCGACAAACATCGCGTGGAATACATCCCTTGGCACGACAATCTTTTACTGCTCGACGTGGATACGCCCGAAGATTACGAAAGGCTGAAGAAACTGTAGCGTGAAATTTATTTCGCGCATAAAAAGCGGCATGAACGTCGTCGCATATTGGAAAACGGAAACTATATGATTACATCTATTGTCCTCGCCGCAGGCGAATCGAAACGAATGGGCGAACCCAAAATGCTTATGGATTGGGGGAAAGGCTCCGTGTTGCAAACGGTCATATCCACGCTGCAGGCTTCGGGCGTGAGCGATATTCTCGTCGTCACGGGCGGCGCGCGCCAGCAAGTCGAGTCTTTGGTGGGCAAAACCGTCCAAACGATTTTCAACAAAGATTATGCAAACGGGAAAATGCTAACTTCCATACAAATTGGATTGGAAGCGAAGAAGCGCGAGGCGGGTGCGGCGCTGATCTGTCTGGGCGACCAGCCGCAAATGGAAGAGAGAAACGCGCGGAAAATCATCGAAGCGTGGCATCAACATCGGGCGCGCATCATCGCGCCAAGTTATCAAAAACGGCGCGGGCATCCGTGGCTGATCGCAAGGGAATTATGGGACGAAATCCTGAATATGAACGAAGACGAAACCATGCGTGATTTTTTGAATAAACACAAAGCCGATATTTTTTATGTCGAGGTTGACACGCCCAGCATCTTGCAGGATTTGGATACGCCCGAAGATTACGCAAAGTTCAAACCGTAAAATATGATAAACTCGCGCCACTTCTTTGGAGAAAAACATGAAATACTTCGTCATCGTTAATCCAATATCAGGGCGCGGACTCGGCGAAAAATCCATTCCGCGCATTGAATCCAGCCTGCGCGCCGACGGAATTAACTTCACGCTCGCCAAAACGGAGCGCGTTTGGCACGCCGCAGAATTGGCGGAAGGCGCGGCGCGCGCCGAGTACGACGTCATCGTCTGCGCGAGCGGCGACGGCACAATCAACGAAGCGATTCACGGAATCACGAAGGCGCGCAAAGACGGTCACGCAAAAAGCGCGTTCTCGGTGATCAGCATCGGCACGGGGAATGACTTTGCGGGCGGCGCAGGCATTCCGTCTAATCTGGACGATTGCGTCAAAGCGATTGCCGCGAATAACCGCAAGAAGATTGATATTGGCTTGGTCAAGGGCGGAGATTATCCTGAAGGCAGATATTTCGGCAACGGAATCGGAATCGGTTTCGATGCGGCGGTGGGCAACGAAGCGATCAAAGTGCGCTGGACGCGCGGATTAATGGCGTACCTGATTGGCGTGATCAAGACCGTTTTTCTTTATTACAATCCCGCGCAAGTTGAAATTATTTTGGACGACAGCGAAACAATCAAACAGGTTTCGCTGATGGTTTCGATTATGAACGGCAGGCGCATGGGCGGCGGTTTTCAAATGGCGCCGGAATCAAAACCCGACGACGGCATGTTCGACTTGTGCATCGCAGAGACTGCGAGCAAGGGGCGCATCCTCGCGATGATTCCGCACTTTATTCGCGGCACGCAGAAAACGCTGCCTGAAATTCAAATGAAGCGCGCGCGCAGGGTTTCCGTCGCGTCGTTGGATAGAACCTTCCCCGCGCACGCCGACGGCGAATTTATCTGCCTCAGCGGTTCGCATCTGACCGTCGAGTTATTACCGCAAGAATTGGAGATTATTTGTTCCTGATGAATCATCTCATTGAACGGCTCACCACCTTTATCCTGAAAATCTACCTCCCCATCGCGTGCCGCGTCGACGCGCCCGACCTTCAGCAAAAAATTCCGCAAAAGGGACCGCTGATTGTCGTCATCAATCATACGGGCAGAATCGAAGTTCCGCTGCTGTACGCCTATCTGCGTCCGCGCCTTGTGACTGCGTGGGCGAAAGCCGAAACGTGGGAGAACTGGTTTCTGCGCGGACTATTTACCGCGTGGGGCGTGATTCCCATTCATCGCGGCGAAGCGGATATGTCGGCATTAAAGAGGGCGCTGCGCGTGTTGGAACAAGGCTACATCTTTGGGCTTGCCCCCGAAGGCACGCGCAATTACACGGGCGTTCTGCGGCGCGCGCTGCCCGGCGCCGTAGTGGTGGCGCTTCACTCGGGCGCGCCGATTGTTCCCATAGCGCATTGGGGCGGGGAAAATTATTTGAAAAGTTTCTTCAAACGCACAGATTTCCACGTCCGCGTGGGAGAGATGTTCGAGATTGACACAAAAGGGGTCAAGGTCAACGCGGAGATACGGCAGCAAATTGCGGATGAAATGATGCGCGAGATCGCCAAACTGCTCCCCGAAAAATATCGCGGCGAATACGCGGATATTGATACGCCCGCCAAATATTTGATACGCAAAGCGATATAAACGCCGCGCTACTTTAATTTCATTTGATAGGAATTTGTCTCGCGTTTTTTGAATCCTGCGCGCAGATATAACCTGTTCGCGGATTCGCGCATGGGGTTCGATGTGAGCGAAATATTCCCCGCGCCTTTTTCTTTCGCGATTTCGATTGCGCGATTCATCAACGCTTCGCCGATTCCCCGCCCGCGCGCGGAACCATCCACGATTACGTCTTCGATGATGGCGCGGATTCCCGTCGGGACGCGGTAAACGGCGAGAGTCAGCGCCCCGACGATTTGCTCTGCTTCGGTACGGGCAACCAGCAGCGTGGAAGATGAATCGCGAAGCAGCGCGGCAAGATCGTCCAACGACGGCGGCGGGTTGTTATTCGTCAGTTGCGGAACAAGGCGCTGGAAGGCTTCGTGGAGTTCGTTATCTGCGCGGGTGATGATTTCGATTTTCATGGATTTAATAAAAAAACCTGACAGGTCTTAAAGACCTATCAGGTTTTATGTTAATTCTTCTTCGGGATCAAACTCAACGCAAGATAGTATGCGACATAAACGAAGGAAGCCCAGACGATCCACTTGGGCGTATTGGGATAGAGCAGCAATCCCCAAATGCCGATGGCGGCGTAGAGATAAGTAAGCCCAAGCGTGAGCGCGCGCAAATAACTATTGCGGCTGGGATAAATATATTTAATGGGGACAAAAACAAGGATGTTGAACGCGACGAGAAAACCAAAATTGACCCACTGCGGCAGGCTCATCAGAAGCATGTAAAGCGCCATCACGTTCCAATAGGATGGGAAACCCTTGAAGTGATGATCGTCGGTCTTGGCGTCGGTCTGCGTGAATTGATACGCGGATGTGATGAGGATGGAGAACGCGCCCGCCATTTGCAATCCATACGGGAGGATGTCGGCTTGCATGAGGAAGAGCGCGGGGACAACGACGTAATTGAGGTAATCGAGGATGTTGTCGAGCAGCGCGCCGTCAATCCCTTTGGCGTAGGTTTTAACGTCAGCCCAGCGCGCGAGCATACCGTCGAAGCCGTCCACGAGCATGGCGACGACCATCCAGATAATCATCATTTTCCATTGGCGCTCGAAGATGGCGAGCATGGCTAAAAATCCCCAGATGGCGCCTGTGGCGGTAAAGAGATGCACGCCATACGCGGCAATTACGCGCAGGGGATGGGGTTTGGTTTCTATCATTGCAGAAGCGCTCATAAAGTTAATCCTTTGGCGAAAAATTAAATACGGAATAAGTCAATAAGTAAACACGAAAACAAGGAAACTGGTTCGCTCGAAATTATAGAGAGTGTCTAACTTTGTGGGCTAGACACAAAGTCACGAAGACTCGAAGACGCAAAGAAACCTTTGAGGCTTGGCGTCTTTGCGCCTTCGCGTTAAAGAAAGCCCATCCTTTTAGACACTCCTAAATTATACAGGGAAGTAAAAAAAGCGACGGTTGAAAACAACCGCCATTTTTTTGCGCGTAATGGATAAGGGGGCTGTCCGAAGACAGCCCCCGGTCTTTCTGTATCTTGTCGCTAAAAACTTACTTACGGCAAGAGATAGGTGATCGTGAGGACAGGTTGAAGCGTGGCAGATTCGCCGCTGAAGAACGTAAGATAGTCGGCTGCCGTATTGCCGTTGGAGCCTCTGGCAAACTTGACGCGGAATTGCGTAAGCGCCGTGCTGCTCACAGAAGGCAGGGCGGCGGGTTTAAGCGCGGCAACATACCAAACGCCGGAAGCAAACGCATCTGTGCTGTTGTTGAGGCTGGAAAGCGCCTCGAAGTCACTGGCAGCCAGAGCCGCAGTTCCAAAGGACGGGGTGACAATATCCGTCATCAGCGGACCGAAGCCGGTGACTGTTCCTACAGCGCCGCCGCTTCTCAGGTACAAGCTGGCGTCCAATACCACAGCGCCATCAGTCAAAGCCGCGCCCGTATCGAAGGAAACAACGGAGCGGAATTGTCGCTTCTGCACGTTATCGCCAACCAGCAAATAACCGCCGGTGGCGCTGAAGGGTCCGCCGACAAGGCTGGCGGGAGCGGATTCAAGAATCCAGCCGTCTTCCGCGGCAGAGCTCTTCACATTGGCAGTAAGAGCGACAACATTCCAAGTATAGGTCGCGGGGGTCGCTTCGTAGTTCGAGCTTGTATCGTAAGCGCGCACGTTGAATGTGTGCGAACCAACCCCAAGGTTTGTGTAATCCGCAACGGCGCCGACTGTGCAGTCAGCCCATGCGCCGCCGTCCAATTGACAGTCAAATCCGGCAACGTCGGTAGCGGCATTGCTGAACGCGAAGTGAGCGCTGGCAGAGTTGCTGGGGTCGGTGGGCATCGCGTTGATAACGGTGCCATTCGGGGCGGTAGCGTCGGCATTCCAGCAGGAATTATTGCTGAACGCGGCAACGCTTGTGTACCATTCCGCGGCGGTGGAGCCGCGCAGGTATTCGCTGGTGAAGAAGAATTCGCAGCCGTCAGGAGCGAGGTCTAAGGCGCTGTAATCGCCCCAGCGATAGCCTAACCCAAGTTGCGAGCCGGCGGCGGTTGTAGTGCTGACCGCTACCTTCTCAGTGCGCGGAAGGGTGTTCAACGGGTCGGTGAATAAGCGTCCAGAGTACGCCATGTTCGGGGCATAGGTGGAGCTGGAAACGCTGTAGCCTACGGCAATATTGCCCATCGCATCCATCGCGGCGGAGCCCATCCAGCGGCTCTTGGCGTCGGGGGCGAGGTCGCCATACTGGTGGACGCCCCAAGTCGCGCCGCTGTCAGTACTTTGCAGCTCGTACCAGCGGATGCCGGCGTAGCCGTTATTGAGGGCGGGGTCGGTGTTCGCGTCTACGGTGTGATTGACAACCAGAGTAAAGTGAGCAGGCTGTCCAAGAGCGGGAGTATCCGCCGCGAAATTGCGGAATTGCAGGCGGTACATCAGACGGTCGGCAATCGCGTCTACGCCGACGGTGGTATTGGGCTGCGGAATACAGTTGCGCGCATAGCCCGCGCAAACTTCAGAGTCGAAGGGGGCTACGGGCACGGCTGCCAGAGGCGCAAACGAAGCGGTACCGGCTGCCCAATTTGTCGTGAAGGTCCAAATCTGAAGTTGGTCGGGCGAGTAACCCCAAGAGTCATCATCGAATTGCATGAAGAAGTTGGGAGCGCCTACGGGAGCGGGAGCGCCTTCCATATCAGAGGGCAACATGCCGCCCAAAACACAGGCAGGCTCGGCGCCCGTCGTGCAGGAGGGATATGTGTCAATGTAGATCATGCGCGCGGTAGCTGCGACCGCAGGATTCGCGCTGGACATTACGTCGCGTTCAAATACCGCCACGCCTTGACCGCGCCATGCCGAAGCCGCTTCGGGCGCAAACTGGTTGATGGACATGTAGTAGCCATCCTGCCAGGTGCCGAATTTGGGATAGTCGTTCATCACGTTGAAGCTGTAGCGATACAGATTCCACGAACCCAGCGGGTTGGCGGTCTGCGAAACGGCGATACATTCAAAATATGGTCCGCCGGCTACGCCATAGTTGGGCAGCGCGAACTGGGTAAGCACCCAAACGCTTTTGGCTTCATCAAAGAACACAACGGGGTCGCCGTCATCCCAGACGTCGCAAACGCCGTCGTTAGTGTTCTTCCACAGCGTGCTGATCTTCTGCGGAGCGTAAATATTCATCGGGAACACGCCGTTGGGGCTCACTGTGGTCAAGTCCCAAATCGTAAAGGTGCTGTTGACCGTCTGAATATAATACAGATCGCTTGCCGCGCCGTTGGTATCGGGCGGGTACACGCCGTAGCCGAAGATGGCGCGGTTATTGCCCTGATTCAAGCCCGCCCATGCGGCGTCCAAACTGGGCATGGGAACATCGATGAGTTTCTTCTGGGGGGGAAGCACATTGGCTCTGTCGCTGGAGCGCGCAAAACCGGAAGGGGAATTCGCGTTCCCCGTTCTGCGCGGAATCTGGAAATCGCCGCGCGTCATTTTGAGCGGAAGCGGGTCAGGACCTGGGTTGGGCCAGTCTTCCACGCGGACGGGGGCGGTCAATTGCGCAAGGGGAAGGGTGGTTACGAAGAATTTGTCCGCAGCGACGGCGGTACCGGGGATGCCCGAGACGCCCATCGGTCTTTCGGCGATAGGCGCGGCGGTAGCCGGTATCGTCATAGACAAAATCAAAACGGAAACGAACAATAATCCCACTATTTTCATCAAACGAGAGTTTTTTGTTTTCATCCTACATAATCCTTTTTTAGAAAATATGTCTTACGGAGTGTTTTGAATTTACTGTTTGATATTGCCTGTTTTGTCTATTATTATTTTGTTAAATGACGCCTCCTTTTATCGTACTCGAAATCATTCCCCCGTTGACATACGCGCTCGTTCCAACAGAGCCGTGTATGAACCAGCAACGATTCGCAATGGCGCGCCTTTTAGGAGCGGAAGTCGCGTTTACGCACGCGCCGACTTTACAATCTCGCTGCTTCATATCGGCCCCATTATAAACATGCAAATTGTTTCTGACAACCGCAAAATGAGAAAAAAGGGCGCGCAATTCAAAAAACAAAAGACCTCGGAGATTTGTGAAATCTCCGAGGTCTTCTATTCGCTGGGCTAAAGCCGCCTGCTCAATACATGGAAGCCCTTCGGGCTGATGGCAAGTCGGCTGAAGCCGACTTCCACGAACTGAGGCGGGAATTCATTCCCCGCCGAATCCCGTTACGCAAACCAAAATATTAAGGAAGTCGTTCCAAACAAGTCAGTACATCTTTCCAAAAATGTACTGATGTTTTTATTAAAATGTAAGTAACCCAAGTTGCTACCATGTTTTCTGGGTAAAAAAATCTCAGACCCTTGCCACAGATTTCACCGATTTGCGCGGATTTTTTTTCAAATTAGTGAAAATCCGTGTAATCCGTGGCAAAAGAACTAAAAAAACTGGTAAAGGTGGCAACTTGCGTTAAGTACATTTTCCCAAACTTGTCAGTACTTTTTTCATCAAAAAGACCTCGGAGGTTTTGGAAACCTCCGAGGTCTTTCCTAATTACCTAATTACCTAATCCCTCATCACTTCCCCGCCTTCACCAACCCCACCTTCACCGTCTCACCTTCAAACCCATCCTCCACCACGGACGAGCCAGCGGGCGCGGCGGCAAAACTCAACTTCGTCGTCAGCGTTTCGGACTTGATGTACTCCTCATGCTTCTCGATCGCAGACTTCAAGGTCGCGCTGGCTTCGACGTATAACTCAATGCGGTCAACCACGTCGAGGTCGGCAGTCTTGCGGAGATCCTGCACGCGGCGGACAAATTCGCGGGCGAGACCTTCGCCGATCAGTTCGGGCGTCAGGTCGGTGACGAGGGCGGCGACGTATGCGCCATCTTCCGCCACGGCAAACCCAGACTTGGCTTGCGCTTTCACTTCCACTTCTTCAGCGGTGATCTCCAGCGTTTCGTCGCCGACTTTTACGGGCAGCGTTTTGCCAGCCATAAACGTGGACGCGACTTCTTCCGCGTTCATTGCAAAGATCGCCTTTTGGATGGCGGGGAACTTGTTGCCGTATTTCTGTCCGAGTTGCTTGGCGTACGGCTTGACCGTATGCGAAACCGCTTCGGTTGCCGCGTCGAGCAGACGCACTTCTTTGACGTTCAATTCATCCGCGATGGTGTCCACGTTGTTCATCAACGCGGCGCGTTCGCTGGCAGTCCCAACGGAGAACGCGGCAGCGGCGAGCGGCTGACGCACTTTGCGATTCGCCTTCTGGCGCGCGGAGTGACCGAGCGAGACGAGTTTCATCACGAGGTTCATATCGCGGTTGAGCGATTCGTCAATGAACTCTTCCATCACCGCGGGCCATTCCGCCAGGTGAACGGATTCGGGCGCGGTCTCGTCAATCGAACGGACGAGGTTCTGGTACAGTTCTTCCGCGAGGAAAGGCATGGCGGGCGCGATCAACTTGGCGACGGTGACCAGCGCGGTGTAGAGAGTCGAATACGCGGCTTGTTTATCCGCGCTGGAGTCGTTCTTCCAGAAGCGGCGGCGCGAGCGGCGCACGTACCAGGTCGAAAGCGTTTCAACAAATTTTTCAACGGGACGAGTCGCATTGGTCGCGTCGTATTCTTCGTAGGCTTTGGTCACGTCGCGCACAAGGACATTCAACTCGGAGAGCAGCCAACGATCCAAATCATTCGTCGCGGCATTCACGGTCAAGCCTTGCGGTTTGTCGAGATTCGCGTACGTGATGAAGAACGAGTACACGTTCCACAGCGTCAGCGTGAAACTGCGAATCACGTCGCCAACAAGATCAGCCGAGAAGCGGCGTTCCTGCCCCGCGGGCGAAGCGGTGTAAAGATACCAGCGCAGCGCGTCCGCGCCATGCACGTTGAGCACATCCCACGGCTGGACGATGTTGCCGAGCGACTTGGACATCTTACGACCTTCCGCGTCTTGAATGTGACCGAGGCAGATGACGTTTTTGAACGAGACTTCATCGTTGAGCAAAGTGGAAATCGCGTGCAGCGAATAGAACCAGCCGCGCGTTTGATCCACCGCTTCGCAGATGTAGTCCGCGGGATACTGCGCCTCGAACTTATCTTTATTCTCAAACGGATAATGCCACTGCGCGTACGGCATGGAACCAGAGTCAAACCACACGTCAATCAAATCTTTGACGCGCGTCATCTTGCCGCCGCATTCTTCGCATTTCCAATGGACGTTATCCACATGCGGGCGGTGTAAATCCAATTCGCTTAAATCCTTGCCCGCTTTTTCAGACATCTCTTTGACCGAACCAACGCATTCGCGGTGTTTGCAATCGTCGCATTCCCAAACGGGCAGCGGCGTGCCCCAATAACGCTCGCGGCTCAACGACCAGTCAATGTTATTTTCCAACCAGTTGCCGAAGCGTCCGTTCTTGATGTGATCGGGAACCCAATTGATGGTTTTGTTCAACCCCACGAGTCGATCCTTCTTCGCGCTGGTGCGGATGTACCACGACTCGCGCGCATAATACAACAGCGGAGTTTTACAGCGCCAGCAGAACGGATACGTGTGCGTAAATTTTCCCGCGCGGAAGAGCAATCCGCGCGCGCGCAAATCTTCGATGATTTGCGGATCCGCGTCCTTGACAAACACTCCGCGCCACGGCGTGATTTCAGGGATGAACGTGCCATCGGGCTGCACGGTCAACAGGATCGGCAGATCGTGTAGTTTGCCCATTTCCATGTCTTCCGCGCCGAACGCAGGCGCTTGATGAACGAGACCCGAACCATCTTCGGTGGTGACAAAATCCGCGAGCAGGACATAATACGCGGGTTTGTCCACGGGCATGAATGTATACAGCGGCTGATATTTCTGCCCCTTGAGTTTCTTGCCCTTGAACGTCTCCAGTACTTTGACTTCTTCACCCGCGAAAATTTTCTCGACGAGATTCTTCGCGAGGATGAGTTTTTCCTTCGTGCCTTCGTTATCGCGCTCGATGGTGACGTAATCCACTTCGGGGTGCGCGGCGATAGCCACGTTGGACGGCAGCGTCCACGGAGTCGTCGTCCACACCAACAGCGACGTATCGGGGTTATCCACGAGCGGGAAGCGCACAAACACGGAGGGATCTTCCGCGTCTTCATAACCCAGCGCAACTTCATGGTCGGAGAGTGGCGTGCCGCAGCGCGGGCAATACGGGACAATTTTATAGCCCTTGAAGAGCAAGTCCTTCTCCCAGAAACTTTTGAGAATCCACCAGACCGACTCGATATACTCGTTGTGATAGGTCACGTACGCGGTATCGAGGTCAACCCAGAATGCGATTCGGTCAGTGAGTTTCTCCCACTCCTGAATATAGGTAAAGACCGAGTTACGGCATAATTCGTTAAATTTATCCACGCCGTATTCTTCGATCTGCTGCTTGTTCGTGAAACCAAGTTGCTTCTCGACTTCGATTTCCACGGGCAGACCATGCGTGTCCCAGCCGCCGCGCCGCGAGACGTGATATCCGCGCATGATCTTATAACGCGGGAACATATCCTTAAACGCGCGCGCCAAGACGTGATGAACGCCAGGGCGACCATTCGCCGTGGGCGGACCCTCATAGAATACATATTCGGGTTTGCCTTTGCGCTGCTCAACGGTCTTTTTGAAAATGCCCTGCTTCGTCCACATCTTGAGGACATTCTCTTCCATCGAAACGGCGTCGAGTTTTGAGTTTACGGGTTTGAACATTCGTTTGTCTCCTAGTTTGCTGGTCGCTTAGTCGCATAGTTGATTAATTTGACGGTCATTTCTTAGCCACAGATTTCACGGATTCGCACGGATTTTTTAAATCAATCCGTGACAATCGGTGTAATCCGTGGCAAAGGTTTTTTATGAATTGCCTTTTACTCAGCGTCTCTGTGTCTCAGTGGCTCAATTGCTTTTGGGATAAAAAAAACGCTCATCCCAAAATTGGGACGAGCGTGATATTCTGCCCGTGGTACCACCCACATTCCTGCACTCGCTGTTTAAGGCTCACAGGCTCTCGGTCGAGTACGGCTTGCGCTTATACTCTTGTTTTGGTAACGAAGAACAACTTCGGCTCACTTACTTTCACTGACCACTGATTACTGGTCACTGATTTCTGATTGCGGCTACGGGAGGATTTTCAATTTATTTGGATGGTTCGTCTCTCACCAAATCACGAACTCGCTGACATCTCTATAAATTTACTCGTTCCCATCATTGCTTTTGAATGTCCGCGATTATACTCGCGGGATAGGGTTTTGGGCAAGGAAAAATTTTATTTTATCTTGATCGAAGCCGCGCCCGCATCAATGGTCATATCTACGGCGTTGGGAGCGGAGTCAAAATCGGGCGATTGGTAGTATCCGCCGTTACGCGGAAAGCGCAATTTATCAATGTTCAAGTCGCCCACCGCAACATTCGAGCGGATGCGCGCGGCGAGTCCTTCAGGGATGTGAACCGTAACCGACGCGGCGCCGCAGTCAATATCGGCGGAGAAGCGTCCGCGCGCGGGGAGGTAAATCTGCGATTCGCTTGCGCCAGTATCCAGATCGAGATTCGTCAAATTCATGTCGCGCAAATCGAGGGTGGATTTGTTCGCGCCGAGATTCAAATCCAGCGCGAGGGGAATATTCGCGTTGAAGGCAACATCCCAATCCAGTTGATTACGCGGACCGAGGAACGGGAAATTCATCGCGTCCTTCGCGGGTCTCATCTTCACTTCGAGTTGATCGCCGCTGCGATTCGATTTTTGATCCAAGCCGCCCATGAAAGAGCCTCGCATGAATTCGCTGCCAGCCGCGCCGCCGTGAATTTTCAATTCGCCCGCGCCGTGATCAATTCTAACGTTTGCAGACGTCGCGCCCTGCAAGTCAATGGACGCGTTTTCGATTTCGATTTTGCCGCGATAGAAAACGCCGATCAAAATCCATACGCCGCCGAAGATCAACAACAGGGACCAGAAAATATCCGTCAACGAGTTTCCGTTGGGAAGTTTGATGCCCAGCGCGTCGGCGAGCATCAATCCGCCAAACAGAATCAAAATCGCGCCCCATGTCAATTGATTATTTTTCATCCCTATTCTTCCTTGTTGCGAAACGAACGATAAATTCCGTTGCCCAACACCCACACGCCAAGCAGGATTAATAGAATAGCGGGACCGAAAGAGCCAAGCAGGCGCCAACCGCCAAGAAACGACGAGAAAACGAGAAACAGCACGGCGCTGACGACCATCAGGTTCAGTCCGTGTTTGAGATTGCTCACGGTGTTTTCTCCAAGCAAGCCCGCCACGACGGTGCCGACGCCCACAAAGCCCGGGATGAGCGTCCACATATACGCCCATGATTCATGGCGACCCGTCAGGTCTTGATAATAAAAAATTCCGCCGATGCCCGCGACGATTGCGGCAGGCACAGCCATACCCGGCTGCCC
>JAQTWR010000322.1 GCA_028689195.1 Anaerolineales bacterium
CTTTTTTCTTTCCACCTTCGTCATCGCAGGGACCTTGTTTTTCCTCGCCCCCAACGGACTCAGCGCCGCGCTCGCCTCCATCCCCGAATTTATTTCGCGCTGGCGGGCTGCGTCAGACCTTCCCCCGACGCGCTTATTGTTCTCCTTCCTTATATACCAACCGCTCGGAATTTTGCTCGCGCTCATCGCCGTCGCGCGCGGATGGCGCTTTGGCGGCAGGCGCATCATCCCGTTGAGCGTATGGCTGCTGGTTGCGCTGGCGCTGGCTGTCTTTTTGCCCTCGCGCCAAATGAGCGACCTCGTTTGGGTATTGATTCCGCTTTGGACGCTGGCTTCCATCGAACTCACGCGCAACGTAGACGTCTTCTTCGACGAGCGCGCAGAAGTGGCGGGCGTGGCGTTGCTCACGATTTTCATTTGGACGTTTTTGTGGCTCGACCTCGCAGGCTTGGCATGGACTCCCGTCAACACGCCGCAATATGTTACGCGCGTCTGGCTGTTGCTCGGCGCGACGTTTTTCCTTATCCTCTGCATCCTGCTCATTGCGGCGGGATGGTCAACCCGCGTGGCGCAGATTGGCGGGATATGGGGGCTGGCGCTCGCGCTGGGCGTTTTCAGTTTGGGCGGCGCGATTGGCTCCGCCGATCTGCGCGGACTCGCCTACCCCGAATTATGGCGTCCCGCGAATCTTCCCGCGCAAGCCGACCTGCTCGAATCCACAATTAGCGATATGTCCGAGTGGGGCGTCGGCAACGATTATTCCGCACCCGTCGTCATCGTGGGAATAGACTCTCCCGCGCTGGAATGGACTTTGCGCGAACATCAAGTCTCTACGGCAAAAACTTTGGACGCAGCCAGCGCGCCGCCATTCATAATCACCGCCGCCGCCGACAACCCCGCGCTCGCCTCCGCCTATCGCGGACAGGATTTTATCTGGCGGCAAACCCCGTCATGGAGTACAACTTTGCCTCAAGATTGGCTGCGCTGGATTGTCCTGCGCGAAATGCCGCAAAACGGCGAGAGCGTCATCCTCTGGGCGCGCGACGATATGTTTATAGATAAGTAAAAAATGCCCCTCACCCCTAACTCCTCTCCCGCAAGGAGAGGGGCAGCAGACTCCCCCTTCCCCCTAAGGGGGAAGGGCTGGGGATGAGGGACTTTCGGAAACCAAAAATGACAAAAACCTTTCCCCCCTCCATCATCGCCCTCGACGGTCCCGCCGCATCGGGCAAATCCACGCTCGGGCAAACGCTCGCCAACGCGCTTGGCTATCTCTTCTTCGATACGGGCATTATGTATCGCGCTGTCACATGGATCGCATTGGAACACGATATGGACGTGCGCGACGAAACCTCAATCACCCAACTCGCGCAAGGCGCGCATATTGACATTATGCCCCCCTCCAAAGCCGACGGACGAACTTGCGACATTATCGTCGGAGATACCGACGATGTTACCTGGGACATCCGCAGCGGCGAAGTAGACGCGAACGTCTCGGTCGTTTCGGCGTACGCGGGCGTGCGGAAAGCGCTAACTGAACAGCAGCGGAGAATCGGTCTGCGCGGAAAAGTCGTCATGGTCGGGCGCGATATAGGCACGGTCGTCCTGCCCGAAGCCGACTTGAAAATTTATCTCGACGCCAGCGCCGAAGAACGCGCCCAACGCCGATACGACGAACTCATCGCGCGCGGCCAACAAGCCGACTATGATGAAATCCTTCAAAAAGTAATCGAGCGCGACAAGATAGACTCCACGCGCGCAGTCGCGCCGCTGCGCCCCGCCGACGACGCGGTCATTGTCGACTCGGATAAAATGGACGCGGAACAAGTCTTCGCGCATGTGCTAAAACTGTGTAAGTAAAATCCCCTCGCCCTTTGGGGGAAGGGCGGGGGATAAGGGAAAATTTGCAATCGCGCGCGCTTTATTTAGGGCTATAATTCAATCAATGGATTTTCTGTTCACCCTTCTTGCCAGCATCCCGTTTCCCGCTCCCCCAACTTTTGTAGGATGGTTCGTCTGGATTTCCCTGTTGGGAATTTTCGGGTACGCATTATATCGCTGGCGCAAGTATCAATCTTTTTTGAAGGGACGCGAGTGGGGAATTTTCTTCGCCTTTTTTATCCTAATTCCTTTAGCGAATCTATTTATCGGTTTTAGACTCACCGCCGTTTCCGCGCGCCCCCTGCCGGGACTGCCCGCCGACGCGCCGGGATCCGCGTTGATGATCTTCTCCGCCATCCCCTGGATTTTGGGCGGCGGATTGCTAGGACCCATGGCGGGCGCGGCGCTGGGCGCGTTTGCAGGATTGCTGCGCGGCGCGTGGGATACCTATTCGCTATTCTCGAATCTCGAATATGGATTTTTAGGCGCGGCGTTTTCGGCAGCCATGCGCCAAAGATTCCGCACGCCCGCGTATCAATGGCTGCGACAGCCTTTGGTCGGCGCGCTGCTGTTAATTCCCATTCACGCCCTGTTTTATGTAGTCAGCGCCTTGTTCACCCAATGGGGCGTGGATACTTCCGCGCCCGCCACAGCGCGGCTCGATTTCGCCATCAGCAACGCATGGATTATTACGCTCGCCTTTGGCGGCGAGGCGCTCGCGGCAGGCGTCGTGGCGCAACTCATCGCCACGTATTTTCCAAAACTCTGGGGCGGCAAACAAGCCTTGCAGCCTTCGCCCGGCGAGATCAGCCTTGAATCGCGCTTCCTTTTCGCGGTTGGGACTTTTATCCTTCTCCTGCTATTAACCTTATTGATCGGCGATTGGGTGGTCGCGGGACGCGCCGCGCGCGATATGCTGCGCGACCGTCTCTCCAGTTCGGGCGAATCCGCGGCGCAGAGCATCCCCTTCTTCCTCGAAACGGGACAAAACCTCGCGGTGCAACTCGCTTCAGACCCGCGTCTACTGGAATCTGGCGGCGACGAATTAAAGTCCGTCATCGGTTCGCGGATTCAAGCCGTGCCGTATTTCGATCAAGTTTTCGTGCTGGACGCGAGCAGCAACGCGCTGCTGGCGGGCTATCCCGATTCCGCGAGCGTCGGCTTCAATTTATACCCCGACGAACAAATGGGATTGATCCTCGCGCCGAGCGGCGTGCTGACACAAATCTACGCCATCCCGCCCGCGTTGACGAATGAATCCGCGCGCGTTTCTTTCATGGTCGCCATCGTGGATAATATCGGACAGGTGCGGCGCGTGTTGATCGGGCGCACAACGCTCGAAACCAATCCGCTGACCCTGCCGCTGATCGAGAGCATTAACAATATGCGCGACGGTCTCGGCGGCGCGGGATTTTTGCTGGATGAGAACAACCGCGTCCTCTATCATTCCGACGCCACGCAGATTGCCGCAACCTATGACGGTCAGCGCGGCGTAGAGCCGCTTTTCTACGACGACACCGCGTCGGACGGCACGCGGCAGTTGGTGTATTACCAGCCCGTGTTTGGTCGTCCGTGGGCGGTGGTGTTGACGGTCCCCGCGCAGCAAGCGCAGCAGCTCGCGTTGAATATCGCCATGCCGCTTTCGTTGATGATTATCTTCCTCGCCTTCGTCGCGATGATTTCGCTGCGCGTCGGTTTGCGCGTGGTGACGGGTTCGCTGCAAAGCCTAGCCGCCGAAGCGAATCGAATCGCGCAGGGCAATCTTGACCATCCGCTGCAAGTAGACGGCGTGGACGAAGTCGGTCAGTTGCGCCGCGCCTTCGAGCAGATGCGTTCCAGTTTGCAGGCGCGTCTCGGCGAAATCAACAGTCTCTTGAGCGTCAGTCAGGGCGTGGCGTCCAGTTTGGAAA
>JAQTWR010000018.1:0-4706 GCA_028689195.1 Anaerolineales bacterium
TGAGCGTCAGTCAGGGCGTGGCGTCCAGTTTTGAAATGCAAGACGCGGTCAATCCTGTTTTAGAGGCGATCCGCTCGACGGGCGCGAACTCGGTGCGCGAGGTTTTATCGCCGAGCATTCTTCCGGATACGTGTGTAGAATTGCACTTGCGCTTCTCTCTCGGACAGGATACCTACGCCCATCTCGACGATCAAATCCTCGCGCTGGCGCAAAAGCATGAAAAAATCGTCATCCCGAATTTAACCCGTTCGCGCGAACTGGCTTTGGACGAATCGCAGCCGCAGCCGATGGCTTTGCTGGCGGTGGCGCTGCGCCATGAGAATCGTTATTACGGCGTGGTTTGGGCGGGCTTCGAGCAATCCCGCGCCTTCTCCGATTCGGACGTTCGCTTCGTAACGACGCTCGCGGGTCAATCGGCTTTGGCGGTTGCGAACGCGCATCTCTTCTTGAGCGTGGAAGCCTCGCGCCGACAGTTGGAAGCGATACT
The DNA here is from genome assembly GCA_028689195.1 of Anaerolineales bacterium. GTDB lineage: Bacteria > Chloroflexota > Anaerolineae > Anaerolineales > Villigracilaceae > Villigracilis. The sequence goes on from JAQTWR010000018.1 coordinate 488, forward strand.
CAATTCCACGCCCGATCCCGTATTAGTGACCGATCATCGCAACCGATTGTTGCTGACCAACCGCGCGGCGTCGTCTGCTTTAGGGCAGGATGTGGATCATAGCAGCGGCATGGAGACGGAAAAAATCGTCAAACTCAAACCGCTGTTGGCTTTGCTGCAAAGCGCGACAAGCGAAAATCAATCCGCAGAAATTACGCTCGCCAACAAACGGACGTATCTCGCCACCGCCTCGGCTGTGATTGTAGAGGGACGTCAAATTGGGCGCGTGTGCATTATGCGCGATGTGACCTACTTCAAAGAACTCGACACCATGAAATCGGAATTCGTCGCGACGGTCAGCCATGATTTGCGCTCGCCGTTGACGTTGATGCGCGGGTACGCCACCATGCTGGAAATGGTCGGCGAGTTGAACGAACAGCAGCAAGGCTATGTGCGTAAGATCATCTCTGGCGTGGAGAATATGTCGCGCCTCGTAAACAACCTGCTCGATTTGGGACGCATCGAAATCGGGGTTGGGCTGCAAGTGGAAAACGTCAGCGTATTGGATATTATCGAGCGCGTGACGAGCGCGTTACAGTTACAAGCGACGCAGAAAAATATTTCGTTGAACGTCGAACTCGCCAAGGATATGCCTCACGCGGTCGAAGCCGATCAGGCGCTGCTGCATCAGGCGGTGTACAACCTTGTCGAGAACGCCATCAAATACACGCCCGAAAACGAGAGCGTTACCATCCGCACTACAACGCAGCCGAATTCTTTAACCTTTGTCGTTTCAGATTCGGGCATCGGTATCGCGGAAGACGATATTCCGCATCTGTTCGAAAAATTCTATCGCGGCAAACAGCGCGAAGCCCGCGCCCAACACGGGTCTGGGTTGGGGCTTGCCATCGTTCATTCGGTGGCGATGAATCACGGCGGCAAAGTATGGGTGGAAAGCGTCGTCGGCAAGGGTAGCGCCTTCTATTTGCAAATTCCGCTCGCGCAGCCGAAGTCGCCCAAGTCTGCCTAAAAAACTGAAATCGGGCTTATAATCTCGCCTCGCGCTTTGCGAAGCAAGAACATATTTCATTTTGTACGAAGCTGGTCTTTATGGTCAATCACGAAAATAAGCAAACATCATTCATTGAACGCACGACAGATTACAACCCCCCGCACACGTGGCGCTCCTGGCTAATCGGACGCCCGCTCTCCACAGCAGACGCCCCCCACCAAACAATTGGAAAAGTAGTAGGTCTCGCGGTCTTCGCGTCAGACGCGCTATCTTCGACCGCGTATGCAACTCAAGAAATCCTCGGTGTGATTGCTGCCGCTGGGACAATTGCGTACGGGTATTTGTTTCCAATTTCCCTGGCGATCGTTACGCTGTTGATTATCGTAACGATTTCCTACGAGCAGACGATCCATGCCTACCCGGGTGGCGGCGGCGCGTACATTGTTGCGCGTGATAACTTAGGCGAATTGCCCGCGCAGACGGCAGGCGCAGCGCTACTCACCGATTACATCTTGACCGTTGCTGTATCTATTTCTTCAGGCGTAGCGCAGATTGTTTCAGCATATCCTGTATTATTTCCATATCGGGTTGTGATTGCGGTGCTGGCTGTCTTATTTGTCATGATGATTAACTTGCGCGGTGTTAAAGAATCGGGCGCCGCCTTCGCTATTCCAACTTACTTCTTTGTTGTGGTCATGATCCTTACCGTCAGTTACGGAATGTTCCGTTACTTGACAGGTTCGCTAGGCGTTGTCATAGCCCCGCCGCATTTTGAAACGACGCATGTTATTTCGGTTATTACGCCATTTCTTTTGTTGCACGCATTTGCCAACGGCACAACCGCGCTAACGGGCGTGGAGGCAATCTCCAACGGCATTACCGCTTTCAAAGAACCGCGCAGCCGCAACGCCGGAATTACTCTCATCTGGATGTCTGTTATTCTTGGTTCGTTATTCCTTGGACTTTCCTTTCTTACGGGAAAAGTGCAGGCAGTATTTTCAGAAGAAGAAACAGTCATTTCTCAAATTTCGAGAACTGTGTTTGAGGGACGAGGCGCTTTATACATGATGTTGATTTGGGGAACGACTCTGATTCTCATCCTGGCCGCCAACACCGCTTTTGCAGATTTTCCGCGTTTGGGTGCGCTTCATGCAGGAGATGGATTCCTGCCGCGCCAGTTGATGTATCGCGGCAGCCGCCTCGTGTATTCGCGCGGTATTGTCACATTGGCAGCCATTGCCTCTGTCTTAATCATCATCTTTCAAGCCAGCGTTACGCGTCTGATTCCGCTATATGCCATTGGCGTTTTTCTTTCCTTTACACTTTCGCAAGCGGGCATGGCAAAACGTTGGTGGAAGATCGGTCATCTAAAGGATGGCGAAGAAGTCATTGAGATGGGCTCCGTGCTTCGTTATGAAAAAGGCTGGCAGACCAGAATGATTATCAATGGATTTGGTTCTGTGTGTACCGCTGTCGTGATGGTTGTTTTTGCCGTTACCAAATTCAGGGAAGGCGCATGGGTTGTCCTTATCTTAACCCCGTTGCTTGTCACGATATTCTTTAGCATTCACCATCATTATAAAAACCTTGCGAAAAAACTTTCGCTGGATAATTTCGGCATCATTCCCCCGCATTCCAGCCGCCATCGCGTCATCATGCCGGTCAGCGGCGTGCATCAGGGAACGCTTTCGGCGCTGCGCTACGCGCGTATGTTGTCTAATGACGTGACCGCCGTTCATGTAGTCACCGAACCCGACGACGCGGAGAAAGTGCGAAAGAAATGGGAAACCTGGGGCGAAGGCGTCCGCATGGTTATGCTCGATTCGCCGTATCGTCTGTTTATCGAACCGCTACTGGAATACGTCGCGGATATTGCCGAACAGCGGCAACCCGGCGAAACCATCACCATCGTCGTCCCCGAATTTGTTTCAGACAATCGTTTGAGCAGCGCCCTGCACACCAATACGGCAAACATCCTGCGGGAACAACTCAAAAACCAACACGGCATTGTGATTACCAACGTGCCGTATCAAGTACATGAAGAAGGCGAAGCGTAAGGAGCTATGAATATGAATTTCGTTATAGTAGGCTGCGGAAGAGTAGGCGCGGAATTATCCTACCGCCTTTTCACAGGCGGTCATCAAGTAGTGGTGGTAGACAGCAACAAAAAAGCGTTCAATCGCCTGCACCCCGATTTTCGCGGACGCACGGTGGAAGGGGAAGCCCTATCCACAGACACATGGAGCCGCGCCGGTATGGATACCGTAGACGGTGTTGCCGTCGTCACCAACTCGGACACGATGAACGCGGTCATCGGTCACACCATTCGCACGCATTACCCGCAGGTCAAGCAGGTGCTTGTCCGCAATTACGACCCCGCCATGCGCGAGATGCTCGAAGCGTTTGGCTTGCAGATGGTCAGTTCCACCGCGTGGGGCGCGGAACGCCTGCAAGAATTATTGATTGACCCATCTTTCCGCGCCGTCTTTTCGGCGGGCAACGGCGAAGTGGAAATGTATGAAATGTTCATCTCGCCAAAGTGGCACGGAATGACCATCTCTGCGCTCTTGAACGGATGCGCGGGAACCGTCTGCGCCGCGTTGACTCGCGCGGGGCGCGCGGAACTTCCCTCCCCCGATACGAAACTTGTCAGCGGAGATATCCTCACCGTGAGCGCGACCCTCGACGGCATAAAATCTTTGCGCGCGCGTTTACAGGAAGCGGAGGCTTAATATGTTTGTATTTATTGTGGGCGGCGGCAGAACCGGCGCGCAACTGGCTTCTCAACTGATCGAACAGAAACACCAGGTCCGACTAATAGAACATCGCCGCGAATTGCTGGCTTTGCTGCATCACGAACTTCCCACCGAGGTAATCTACGAAGGCGCCGCGACAGACCCCGCCGTGTTAAAACAAGCCGGTCTCGAAAAAGCCAACGTGCTTGTGGCATGTACAAACGACGACGCCGCCAATTTAGTATTGTGCTATCTTGCGCGCACCATGTTCAAGACCAGGCGCACGGTTGCGCGCATCAATAATCCGCGCAACGCATGGCTCTTCGACAAAAACTTCCATGTGGATGAAACCATCAACCAAGCCGACGTGATGGCGCATTTAATTCAAGAGGAAATGTCGCTTGGCGACATGATGACGCTGCTCAAATTACGTCGCGGACGTTACGCGGTCGTCGAGGAAAAAGTCCCCGCCGGCGCGAAAGCCATCGGCGTG
>JAQTWR010000018.1:4716-15848 GCA_028689195.1 Anaerolineales bacterium
CGGCGTGGCGCTCAAAGACCTCGGCTTGCCCGATCAATGCGTAATTGCGGCGATTATCCGCCACGGTCAAATTACGCTGCCGCGCGGCGCGGCGATGCTTGAAGAAGGCGACGAAGTGCTGGCTGTCACAGATAACGAAGGCGCAAAGCAACTGGCAAAGCTGCTCGAACCTCCTTCAAGACCGATATAAAAAAACGACGGCGCGGGATTAATCCCGCGCCGTCGTTTTAAGATTCGCCTGCGATCCTCGTTTGCGCGATCTTGCAATACTCCTCGCTAATTTCGATTCCAATATATCGGCGTTGATTTTGTTTTGCGGTTACGCAGGTTGTTCCGCTTCCGCACATCGGGTCGAGTACGACGTCGCCCGGCTCCGAAAAACATAGAATCAAATCGCTCGCGAGTTTGTCGGGATACGTCGCCGGGTGCAGCAACTTGACGCGATTCCCTTCCGTATTGCTGGTCGAATACTGCCATACTGTCCCGCGGCATTTCAGCGGATTGACGGTTTTTTTCTCGATGATCTTAAATCCGCCATTCGTCAAACGATCTGTGCCTGAATAGGTCTTCCCCGCGTGTTTGCTGGGAATCATCAAATGTTCCTTGTGAAAAGTCTTGGGACGGCTGCCTTTGAAAAATATCAAAATATATTCGTGATCCACGCGGAAGCGCCGCTGCCACCACGCGCCGGGGTTTCCGTCGCGTTTATAGATCACCGTCTCGAAAAGTTTCCAGCCGATTTCATCCACCCAACTGACCGCCAATCGAAACGAAGTCAGCGACTTTGCGAAATTTTTTGTCCCGTCGCCGATGACCACCACCGCCGCGCCGCCGTCTTTTGTGACGCGGAAAACCTCCCGCCCCAGCGCGGGAAAATCGAACGACCAGTTTTTCTTGTAATCCCGAATTCCGTCATACGGCGGAGAGAAAACCGTCAAGTCTATCGAATCATCGGGGAAGGCGGCTAACTCCTCCAGGCAATCCGCGTGGATGATTTTGTCTAATTTTGAATTCGCTTTTTTACCGCTGGGCATTAACTCTCCGCATTTTACAAATAAGTTTCAGCATTATACCTTTGACGATGGCGCAAATATATTTACCATTTCTCCCAATGCGTCACCTCGTCCAGCGACATTCGCCCGCCCTTCTTCGGCGCGGCGGATAGGGTCTCTTCCTCCGCTGCATATCCAAACGAAAGCGCCACGCGCAAATGCCATTCGTCGGGGAATCCTAAAATCGCGCGCGCCTTCTCCGCCTCGTAAATGGACGCGGGACACGAACCGACGCCCAACTCCCACGCCGCGAGCTGCATAAACGCGGCGGTTTGCCCCGCGTCGAACAGCGTTTGAAATTTTTCAGTCGGATCGGGAGTCAAAATTGCAACGCATAACGCCGCGCCCGCGATGTGTCCCGCCCACTCGCCGCACTGCGATAAATCCTTCAAAATGGATTTATCGCGTATCGCAATGAATCGCCATGCCTGATTATTCTTCGAAGATTGCGACCTGCGCCCCGCATTAAGAATGGCGAGCGCCACGTCGTTGGGCAAGGGTTTATCTTGAAATTTTCTCACCGCGCGTTTCATTTTTATCGCGTCCAACACATTCATATCATCCTCCGATAATTGACGATTTGCAAATCAACATCCCTATCATACATCGTATTTGACGAAACGATAAAGCCGCCGCTTAAACGCCGAGAACCGCGGACGCCGACCGCGGTTCTCTTTGAGAAGGAGGAGAAGAGAAATCACCTTACGAAGTTAAATTTATCATGGCTGCCCGAATACCGCCCAACGCGAAACCTGCGATTGCTATACGTTTTACCGATAACTAACAGGATTGTAAACGCGGGCAAAGCGGCAACGAAGGCGGCGTAAATTTATTTTCAAAATTTCAAATAGAACGTGATAGACTTGGGCGCGTGGATATTCTATCTCAACTTTTCTGGACTTTCATCAAAGTCAATTTACTCAGCACATCTGGACCCGCTTCTGTGGGATTGTTGTACCACGAAGCGGTAGGAAGATTCGTTACGGAAGCCCAATTCGTTCAAGCGGTTGGGCTTTCCGCCGTTTTGCCGGGCAGCGACGCGCTCCAACTTGCCATGTATATCGGCTACGCCGCGGGCGGAATCCCGGGCGGTTTGATTTCTCTGGCGGGTTCGATTTTGCCTCCCACCATCATCATCCTCGGCGTGACGATGATCCTGCATCGCCTGCGCCGCGAAGCATGGGTGAGCAATTTTATCGAAGGACTCGCGCCCGCCATTTCAGTCCTTATGATTTTTACGGCGTGGAAGATATTCGATAAAGGCGGCGAGACGGGTTGGTTTGGCTGGACAATCGCCATCGTCAGTTTTGCCGCCATGTGGTTTAAAGCGCCCGAACGCGTCGTCGTCATCATTGCAGGGATTGTCGGGATTGTCTCTCTTTCGCCATGAAGCGTACAAAATTCTCCGTCTGGTTAAATTTATTGTGGATGTTCCTAAAGGTGAATCTGCTCTCGCCTTCGGGTCCCGCCTCGGTCGGCTTGCTGTATAAAGAAGCCGTCGGCAACATTATGAGCGAGGAACGTTTTGTAGAAGCGGTGGGCTTTTCAAACGTGCTGCCGGGCAGCGAAGCGTTGAAGCTCGCCATGTTTGTCGGGTACGCGGCAGGCGGAGTAGCGGGCGTGTTCACCGCCCTGCTTGGCGCGGTGCTGCCCCCCACCGTGATGATGCTGGCTGTCGCCGCAGTATTGCAGCGCTTTCAGGAAGAAGGCTGGCTAAAGGGATTTGTTAAGGGAATGAGTCCCGCCATCGCGGCGCTGATTATCATGGTGGCGTGGGAACTTTTCCATGTGAGCAAGTCCAAAAAAATTGACAAACGCACTTTGTTCATCGCCGCGTTGAGCGCCATCGCATTATGGTTCGACCTCCCTTCTCCGCTGGTATTGCTCGGCGCGGGCGTACTAGGCGTGATTTTATTTCGATAAACGGATAGACTTATGACCCCCAACTTACTAATCGCCACCAATGGATTCAAAGGAACGCTGCCCGCCATCGAATATGGGGCGTGGCTCGCAGAAAACCTAAACGCAAAAATTACGCTGCTCGGCGTAACCGAAGATTTGAATCCCGCCGCAATTGACGACCATCACCCGCTGGAAGACGTATTCGCGCGCGCCGTTGAACTATTCCAGCAAAAAGGCGTGGAGTATAAACTCGAAGTCGAGAACGGCAACGCGGAAGACGTTATTCCGCGCAAAGCGAAGCGCGAAGACATCATCATGGTATTGGGACCGCTCGGACGTCCGCACATCCGCCGCCTGATTTCAGGACGTTCCATCCGTCATCTCATCGAAGAGATCGAACAGCCAATTATCTATGTGCCTGAGTCAAAATTATCTTTGAAGAAATTATTAATCTGTATCGGCGGATTAGGCTATGAAGTAACTGCGGAACATCTTGCCATGCGGTTGGCGATGAAAAGCCGCGCCGAGATTGTTTTGTTGCACGTCATCCCCCCCATGGATTTTGACTATCCCACCGCGCGGGCAATGACCGAGAATTTAGCAAACCTCGCCAATACAGATACGCCCGTCGGGCGGAGTTTGCGCCAGGCGCTTAGAATCGCCAAAGAAGACGGATTAACCGCTACGGTCAAAGTTCGGCAGGGAAACGCGGTGGAAGAAATTTTAGCGGAAGTCAAAGAGGGAAAATACGACCTGCTGTGCATGGGGTCGCTATATAGCTCGAATTCGCTGCGCCAGATATACGCGCCCAACGTCACCGCTGATATTATAGAATCCGTCTCTTGCCCCGTGCTGACGGCGAGATATTTGCGGAAGTAGTTTTTCCCATATCCTGACTCCCCTCTCCTTTGGGAGAGGGCTAGGGTGAGGGCGATCTACATCCCCGGCGTGAATTTCTTTTCCCATTCCGCAACGGCGGCGCGGATGACGGCTTTTACTTCGGGGTCGGTTACGTCGTCAATCGTTTCAAATTTTTCCAAGCCCACTTCAACTTGCACGCCGCCTTCGGGCGATTCGTAAACGCGGATTCCGCGTTTATCGAGCGGGGTGTTTATCAAGCGCGCTTGCAGTACGCTGTCAATTTGCGCCACAATACTTAACGCCGCCATGGTTTTTTTGTCGTCAATTTTTGCGGCGGGCTTCGGCGCGTCTACTACTACTGCGGCGGGCGGGGGAGTTTGAACAACAGGAGCAGATACAACGGTAGGAGCGGGGCGCGGCGCGGCGGGCGCAGGAGCAGGCTGAGGGGGAAGCGAACCTTCGAGGTAGGGACGAATCGCGGTGAGCAGTTCGATCAAGCGCTTTTTCTTATCGGGCGTTAAAGCGCCGCCGATTGACATGCCGTCCATTTCAAGCGCGTACCGACCCTGTTCATTTTTGAGACGCAGCAAACCGGGATCGTCTTGAATTGTTACCTGCGGAGTTGGCGCGGGGATCTGGCTGGCTTGCGCGATTTTTCTCTCCGCTTCTTTGACCGCGTTTTCCGCTTTCTCTTCCGCGTTTTGAATTTTTTTCGCCGAGCGATTATTGGAATCGAAAAAGCCGATGATCCATCCAAGAATCATGCCGACGATGCCGCCGAGAATAAGAGCGAGTTGCCAAGTGAATTCCATAAGTCACCTCAAGCGCTGACAGTTTGGACAAATATGCGTGCCGCGTTGTCCGACCGTAAACTTTTGTATGATTGTATTACAAACCGAGCAAGGTTTGCCCGCGCGGTCGTACACGCGAAAATAATTTTGATAATCGCCGCCGCGATAAACCCAGTCAATGCTTGCGCCGTTGCGTCGGACGCCTTCTTTGAGTACGGCGCGAATCGCGTTGCGTAACGCCGCGGCTTGCGGCTGCGTCACCGCGTTCGATACCGTCAGCGGATGCAGTTTTGCGATATGCAGACACTCGTCGGTATAGATGTTGCCAAGACCCGCAATAAAGGTCTGGTCGAGCAGCAGCGGTTTAAGTCGGCGTTTGCGTTTATGCAGGTTTTCAAAAAGCCATGACGGGGTGAAATCTTTTTCGAGCGGCTCGATCCCAAGTTTATCAAGGATTTGTCCGGGTTCGTTTGTCAACCACGCGCGTCCAAATTTGCGCGTATCGTTGAAGGCAAGGTAAGTTCGATTTGAAAGGCGCAGCAAAAGGCGGTCGTGTTTTGCGGGTTTGATTTTACCTTCTCTTACGATCAAATCTCCGCTCATCCGCAAATGGATAATCAAATCGTAATCTTCGAGTTGGATGATGAGATATTTGGCGCGGCGCGAAACGCCCGAGATTTTTTGTCCGCGAATTTGGGCGCGGAATTTTTTCGGCGAAGGAAGGGCAAGCGTGCGCGCCCAGCGCAAATCGGCGGCGAGGATGGTTCTGCCGACCAATTGCGGTTCGAGCGCGCGGGCAATGGTTTCGACTTCGGGAAGTTCGGGCATTGAAATAACTTATTCGTTGAACATCTCGCCGACGGAACGTCCTTCGTGCGCGCGTTGAATGACTTCTCCAATGAGCGGGGCGATGGAAATCACGGTGATTTTATCTTCCAAAAAGCGCATCTTCTCCGGCGAGATTGGCACGGAATCTGTGGTGAATATGCGCTTGATGGGCAGCGCGCCCAGCCGCTCGGCGCCGTTGCGCGAAAGAATGGGATGAATGAACGCAAGGTACACGTCGCGCGCGCCGTTTTGTTTCGCCACATTCACAGCCTGCGCGATGGAGCCGCCGGTATCCACTTCGTCGTCCACGATGATTACATCGCAGCCCTGGACGTTGCCGATGAGGGTCAGCGCCTCGGCTTTTGCGTCGTTCCCCTGACGGCGTTTTTCAATGAAGGCGATGGGCATATCCATATCGGCGGCGTAGTTGCGTCCTTTTTTTGCAAAGCCGAGGTCTACGGAAACGACGACGGGGTCTTGTAAAGTTGGGCGCAGGTTTTGATTGATGTGATCAATTAACAAATGCGACGCGGTCAATACGTCCCCGGGGATGGAGAAAAATCCCTGAATTTGTCCCGCGTGCGGATCGAGAGTCATATAGCGGTCTGCGCCCGCGACTTCGAGCATATCCGCGACAAGGCGCGCGGTGATCGGTACGCGCGGCTGGTCTTTTTTATCGGAACGTCCGTAACACAGATACGGCACAACGGCGGTGATGCGCGCCGCGGAATCCAATCGCAGGGTTTGGATGGTAATCAGCAGCTCCATTAAATTACGATGCACCGGGGAAGACGTGGTTTGAATCACGTATACGTCCTGCCCGCGCACGCTGCCCTTTAATTTGACGAATAAATTTTCGTTCGGGAATTCGATGACTTCACACGCGCTGACCGGCAACTCAAGATAATCGGCGACCTTTGTTCCGAGCTGGGGAGAACCTGAGCCTACAAATAATTTGATTCCCCCGTACACTTTCAAATCGTGATTAGCATGACGCATTTACATCTCCTTATTTTGCCGGATTCCAAAATCCGGTCGAATGATCATTTATGTCGACGCGAAAGGTACGCAAGATACAAAGCGACGGAACCCGCAACCGCGGCGTTCAACGATTCGATCTTGCCTTTCATCGGAAGTTTTAACACAACATCGCATTTTTTGCGGATGAGTTCATGCAGCCCCTCGCCTTCGGAGCCGACCACCAAACAGAGCCCCCCGCGCAGGTGACGCGAATTCGCTTCCATATCCGCGCCGCTTTGGTCAAGCCCGACGACCCATATTTCATTATCCTTCAACGCGTCAATCGTCTGCGAAAGATTCGCCTGCGCGATGAGCATGAGTTCGCTCGCGCCCGACGAGGCGTTGACTACGGCGGGAGTCACGTCTACGGTTCTTGCCAGCGGAATCACAACGCCGTGCGCGCCGATGGCTTCTGCGGTTCGCAGCAGCGTCCCAAAATTTTGCGGGTCTTGCAGGGAATCCAACATCAAGATAAGCGGCTGTTCGTTTTTGCTTTCGGCGTATTCGAGGATTTCGATCACGTCGCTGTATGGATACCCGCCCGCTTCAGCCGCCACGCCTTGATGGTTATTGTGGATTTTATCCAACTTCGCGCGCGGAACTTTCGTCGTTGGTATTTTCAACTCCCGCGCCAATTGGATAATCTCCGCCAGTTTACCCTTCTCTTGCGCGGTATCGGCGATTTCGATTGCAAAAATGTCCCTGCGTTTTGCGCGCAGGGTTTCATAGACGGCGTTTCGCGAATAGATATATTCTTTCATGGGTTGATTTTACTTGAAAATGGAAATGATAATGCCCGCCGCGCGTTTTGTTATATAATCTTCTTCATGTTCAAGAAATATAAAATACTTTGGTTAACCTTTATTTTTATCGCGTTGGCAATCGGCGTTTATAACATCCCCGCCGTAAACAGCCGCCTCGCATGGCGCATTGACGCGATTCGCACGCGGGTTATTTATTTTTTCAATCCGCCGGAAATTTTCCGTCCAAGCGCTGCCACAGATTTCAACGTACAAACCGCCGTCGTCACCGCGCGCGCGGAAATGCTTTTGACGCTAACTCCGCAAGCGACCGCGATTCCTACGCTTGGCGCGACCGTTACGCCAACAGCGACCTTTCCGCCCGCGCCATCGGCAGTGAGTTTGCCCGGCGTAGTTTATGTAGATCAACATAACCGCTGGAATTATTGTGGTCCCGCAAACCTGACCATGGCGCTGAATTTTTGGGGCTGGAAGGGCAACCGCGACGACGTCGCCAAAGTCGTCAAGCCGGGTTCGGGCGATATGCGCGTAAATTTCATTGACCGCAACAAAGCCGATAAAAACGTAATGCCATACGAAATGGCGGATTTTGTCAACGAAGAGACGGAATACCGCGCGTTGACGCGCTATGGCGGCGATGAAAGTTTACTCAAACGGTTGATTGCGGCTGGCTTTCCCGTCATTGTCGAGAAAGGATATTACGAACACGACACCACCGGAAAGATCACATGGCTGGGACATTATCTTTTTACAACCGGTTACGACGACGCGCGCGGCGGATTCATCGTTCAAGACGCGTACCTGAAGCCCGGAAAGAATCTACTCAGCGTTTACAAAACCTATCTGGAAGGTTGGCGCGCCTTCGATTATCTCTTTATAGTCGTTTACCCCGCAGACCGCGAAGCCGAAGTTCTCGAAACGCTGGGTCCGTGGTCAGATACCGAGTGGGCGAATCAACACGCGCTTGATCTGGCAAACAAAGAAGTAACCAGCATCGCCGGAAACGACCTCTTCTTTGCGTGGTTCAACAAAGGCACAAGCCACGTCGCGTTGAGACAATATGTTGACGCGGCAACCGCCTACGATCAGGCATTTTTGCTGTACGCAAATTGGAATACCGAAACGAAGGATCGTCCCTACCGTATGATGTGGTATCAAACGGGACCCTACTTCGCCTATTACTACGCTGCGCGCTATGCGGATGTTATCAACCTTGCCAATACGACCTTAACTGATCCTGCGCACAAAGAAGAATTCACATTGGAAGAATCCCTGCTCTGGCGCGGACGCGCGTATTATATGGCGGGGCAAACCCAACTGGCGGTGAATGATTTCCGCGCCGCGCTCAAAATCCATGAAAATTGGCTTCCCGCCATACAGGCGTTGCAAGATTTGGGGTTGCAGCCGTAACAACGCATCTTATCGAAATAAAACAAAAGCGTCTTCGAAACATCGGGGGCGCTTTATTTTTTATATTCACCGTATCAAAGGAGTGTCTAAAAGGATGGGCTTTCTTTAACGCGAAGGCGCAAAGACGCCAAGCCTCAAAGGTTTCTTTGCGTCTTCGAGTCTTCGTGACTTTGTGTTTAGCCCACAAAGTTAGACACTCTCCGTATCAATCGCGGCAAAAAAATCCAAATTTTGCTGGTATCATTTGCCGTTATGGAATTCAAAACAAAACCCTCTCAAAAATTTGACCTGCCCAAGCGTCTCGCTCGACTTGGCGAATTAGCCTTCAATCTCTGGTGGACGTGGCAGCCCGAAGCCGCGCGCCTATTTGGACGACTCGATTACGACCTATGGGAACGGCTCGGACACAACCCAATCCGTTTGCTGGAAGAGATCGAGCGCGCACGTTTAGATCAAGCCGCGAAAGATCAGGACTATCTCGCGTTGTATGATTCCCTCTTTGAAAAATTCGACCTGTATTTCAAAAAAGAATCGTGGACGCAAAAGACGCATCCCGAGCTCAAAAACCCCATCGCGTATTTCTCGATGGAATTTGGCTTGCACGAAACGCTTCCCATTTATTCAGGCGGTCTCGGCGTGCTGGCGGGCGACCATCTTAAAGAATCCTCCGACCTCGGCTTGCCGCTCATCGGCGTTGGCTTTATGTACGCGCAGGGATATTTCTCGCAGCGCATCAGCGAAGACGGCTGGCAGGAAGCGCTCAACAATCCCTTGAAGGTCAATCACCTGCCCGTCTCGCTTGTCACCAAAAACAATAAACCCATCACCATCAAAATTGATTTCCCCGACCGCAGCATCAAGGCGCAAATTTGGGAAGTGCGCGTGGGGCGCATTCGGCTCTATCTGCTCGACTCGAACGTCGAAGGCAACGACGATTATGACCGCTCGCTCACCGCGCGCCTGTACTGGTCTGACCTTGACCGCCGCGTCATGCAGGAAATTCTGCTCGGCATTGGCGGAGTCCGCGCCTTGCGCGCGCTGGGATACGCTCCCGACGTTTGGCACATGAACGAAGGTCACGCATCCTTCCTCACGCTCGAACGCGCGCGCGAACTCGTCGCAAAGGGATTGACCTTCGCGGAAGCCGCGCAGAAAAATCGCGGGCAAAACGTTTTCACCACGCACACGCCCGTCCCCGCAGGCAACGACGAATTCCCGCTCTGGCTCGTGGATAAATATCTCTCTTCGTATTGGGGCGAGCTCGGTCTCACCCGCGAAGAATTCATCAACGTCGCCAAACATCATCAGGCGCATACCGAAACCTACTCCATGCCAATTCTCGCGCTCAAACTTTCGGGCGGCAGCAACGGCGTTTCGGAACTGCACGGCGAAGTCTCGCGCGATATGTGGAAATTCCTTTGGGCTGACCGCGACGTGAAAGACGTTCCGATTCAACACGTCACCAACGGAGTTCACACCGCCAATTGGATGGCGCGCCGCTTGAACGTCCTGCTCGAAAATTATCTCGGCGGCGATTGGTACGATAACCTCGATGACGCCGCGCTGATGTCCAAACTCGATACGATTCCCGACCCCGAATTATGGGGCGTGCGCCTGCATCTTAAACGCAAACTCGCGTTCTATATGCGCGAACGAGTCCGCGAACGCTGGTCGCATGGCGGATTTCATCCCGTGCAGGTTGTATCCTCTGGCGTGATGATTAATCCCTACGCGCTGACCATCGGATTCGCGCGCCGCTTTGCGACCTACAAACGCGCGAACTTAATCCTCTCGGATATTGACCGCCTGCTCGAATTGATCAACCGCCCGAATATGCCCGTGCAAATTATCTTCGCGGGCAAGGCGCATCCCGCCGACGAACCCGGCAAGCAGCTCATTCAAAAAGTTTATCGCACCGTCAAACGCGCCGAAACCGGCGGACGTTTGGTCTTCCTCGAAGATTACGATATGAACCTCGCGCGCTATCTCGTGCAGGGCGTGGACGTGTGGATGAATACGCCGCGCCGTCCGTATGAAGCGAGCGGAACATCGGGCATGAAAGCCGCGATCAACGGCGCGTTGAATTTCTCGGCGTTGGACGGCTGGTGGCGCGAAGCGTATAACGGTCATAACGGCTGGGCTATCGGCGAAGATAAGGAATACGAATCAAACGAAGCGCAGGATCGTTTCGACGCCGAAAATCTATACGACACGCTTGAAAATAAAATCATCCCGCTCTATTACGACCGCGACCCGAAGGAAATTTCGCGCGAGTGGGTGGCGATGATGAAAAACGCCATGAAGACCTGCATCCCGCAATTTTCCACGCGCCGCATGGTAAAACAATACGTGGAGAATTTCTACGTTCCCGCGTTGAAGAAATAAATAACGTGAATAATGGATAAGCCAAAAACATCAGCATGTCACCCTGAGGGAGCGTTTTTCAGTGACCGAAGGGTCTCAAATGAGCCGTTCCAAGATGCTTCGGGGCAAAAAACGCCCCTCAG